>JBGTCM010000325.1:0-10427 GCA_041748795.1 Pyrinomonadaceae bacterium | reverse complement strand
GTTCTGCAAAGCCTCGATGTAGGAGATGGCTGAAGTAGGTGGCGTGTCGCGACCGTCGAGGAAACAGTGAAGGTAAACGCGTTCCACTCCTCGATCACGGGCCATGCGCAAGAGCGCGTACAAATGAGTAATCGAAGAATGGACCTGACCATCGGAAAGGAGACCCATCAGGTGAAGCGCGGTTCCCCGTTGTTTCGCCCCGTCCATGGCGGCAATCAAAACGCTATTGTGGAGAAACTCCCCCGTCGCGATTTCATAATCAACCTTTGACACGTCCATACGGATTACGCGTCCGGCGCCAATGTTCAAATGGCCCACTTCTGAATTCCCCATCACATCTGCCGGCAAACCGACACGGGTGCCCGAAGCTTCCAGCAATGTCCGAGGGTATTGTTCATAAAGCTCGTCGTAGAAGGGCGTCGCCGCCAGCGCGATTGCGTTGCCCTCGCGCAGTGGCGAGTAGCCCCAACCGTCAATGATTATCAACGCCAATGGACCGCGTGTCTTATTCAATCGATGACCTCGTTACGACTTCTTCCAGTAATCAGGACTCTCCTGCATCTTCGGGTCCGGGCGCTCCATCCAGCGCTCAGGCCGATGCAGGGGAATGAAGCCGAAGCGTTCGTACAACGAATGCGCGTCTTTGGTCGCCAATACCCAACGCCGAAAGCCCTGCAACTGCGGATGTCCCAGAATAACTTCCATGAGCCACTTTGAAAGACCATGACCGCGATGCTCCGGCAGCACAAAAACGTCGGCGATCCATGCAAACGTCGCAAAGTCTGTCACGACTCGCGCGAAACCAATCTGGTTATCGTTCTTGTATAGTCCGAAGTTGAATGAATTTTCGAGCGAGCGCTGGACAGTCTCAACGCTGCGTCCCTGCGCCCAATAAGAATCGTTGGAAAGGAAATTGTGGATGGTATGAATTTCGAGGCGCCCGTTGTTAGTGCTAATCGTGTACTCGCCTCGTTGCCATTCGCGGCCGCCGCCTTCTGTCATTTAAAGCTATTGCCCCCTCAGCTCGCGGCGCGCCCAGTCTGACTTTGCTGACTCGATTCGAGTTGATAAAACGCGTCCCGACCCGGATAACGCGCGGACCCTTGCAAGTCTTCTTCGATACGCAGAAGTTGATTGTATTTAGCAACGCGGTCAGTTCGCGAAAGCGAACCGGTCTTGATTTGACCGGCATTAGTCGCGACTGCCAGGTCTGCAATGAATGGATCTTCCGTCTCGCCCGAACGATGCGAAATCACCGCGGTACGCTTGTTGGTCCTGGCAAGCTCAATGCAATCCAGGGTTTCCGTGAGTGTGCCTATTTGATTGACTTTAATCAGGATAGAGTTTGCTACACCAAGTGCAATTCCCTTGCGCAGGAATTCAGTATTTGTAACAAACAGATCGTCGCCCACGAGTTGAACTCGCTTGCCCAGTGCATCCGTTAGCGTCTTCCAACCAGTCCAATCATTCTCCGCCATTCCATCTTCTATGGAGATAATCGGATACTGCTCTACCCAACCCTGCCAGAATTCGACCATCTGTTCGCTCGAAAGCTTTCGCCCATCGCTCTTCTTGAAAACATAGGATTGACCGTCATAAAACTCGCTCGCCGCCGGATCGAGGGCAAGCAAACAATCCTTACCCGCAGAGTAACCTGCCTGACTGACCGCTTCGAGAATCGTCTCGATCGCCTCTTCATTTGATCGTAAGTTTGGCGCAAATCCACCTTCGTCACCGACGCTGGTGGCGTAACCCTTTTTCTTCAGCACTGCTTTCAGCGTGTGGAATATCTCCGCCCCTATTCGCAAGCTTTCGCTGAAACGTGCGGCGCCGACGGGAACGATCATGAACTCCTGGAAGTCGACGTTATTGTCAGCGTGCGCGCCACCATTGATGATGTTCATCATCGGCACTGGAAGCGTGCGCGCATTTGGCCCGCCAAGATATTGATAAAGGGGAACGTCCAGGTAGTTTGCCGCCGCACGCGCGGTAGCCAGCGAAACTGCCAACAGGGCGTTAGCTCCGAGTTTTGACTTCGTTGGAGTGCCGTCTAACTCAATGAGCGTCCTGTCAACATCCGCTTGATCAAGCGCGTCAAGACCGGCGATTTCCGGTGCTATGATTTCGTTAACGTTGCGGACGGCCTTCAAGACACCTTTGCCCGCGTAACGTTTAGCGTCACCATCGCGGAGTTCAACAGCTTCATGCTCGCCGGTTGATGCTCCGGATGGAACTGCGGCCCGTCCGGTTTCGCCATCGGCCAAAATAACCTCAGCCTCGACTGTTGGATTGCCTCTCGAATCCAGGATTTCGCGGGCGAGTATGCTCTCAATCCAGCTCATCTAGTTTGACTCCAGAATCCATTGGAAATTGTAGTTCAGAGTTCAACCTTTAGGTTGTCTTCGCGCGCGTAAGACACAAGCTAAAGCTTGAACTCTAAACTGCGCTCCTCAGACATCTTGTGCTAGTAAACAAAACTTTATCATCGAGGCGCTTGTTACCGGAAACTTGAGTGCAACTTTACGCGTCTATCCGGCGACGTGCGCTTCCCTTGCCGATTCGCTCGGTGTTGTTGCATCAGCGTTGAGCTTTAGACGCACGCTTATTACTCTCCGCTTCTCAACGCGGTCTACCTCAAACTCAAGACCGTTGTATTTTATGACGTCCTCCGGCTTAAGTACGTGCCCTGCTTCGGTCATCAGAAAACCGGCGATGGTTGTATAAGCTTCTGATTCAGGCACCGAAAGCTTCAATCGTCGATTTAGATCGCGGACAGCTAGTCCACCCGCGAGAATGTATTCATTCTCTCGAGACGGCGTTATCTGTTCATTTACTTCTTCGTCATGTTCGTCAGAAATCTCGCCGACTATTTCTTCAAGCAAGTCTTCCAGAGTGATGATTCCTTCCAGTCCCCCATGCTCATCGACTACGAAGCCGAAGTGCATTTTTGCCTTTTGCATCTGCAGGAGTACGTCTTCAAGCCGGGCTGTGTCGACCACAAACAACGGCGGCTGCAACACATCTTCAAGTCGAAAAGTCTGCGGGTGCAGGATATAGGGCGTGACGTCTTTGCTGTGCACAAAACCAATCACGTCATCGATTGATTCGCGATAAACCGGGAGCCGCGAATAGCGATACTGCTCAAAGGTCTTTGTGAGTGCCTCCAAAGTGCAGTCGGCAGGTATTGCCGCAATTGCAGTTCGCGGCACCATCGCCTCTCGCACGAGGGTATCTGAAAACTCGAAGACTCGATGAATCAACCGTCTTTCTTCCGCGCGCAGATGACCGCTCTCTCGAGAAATATCGATTAGTTGACGTAACTCAGCTTCGGTATAACTGGAGGCATGTTCGGGCGTGGGCTGCAAGCCCATAAGTCTAACCGTTTTCATGCTGGCCCAGTCGAGAGCGCGAATGGGCCACTGGAACACACGATAGAAACTCTCCATCGGTAAGGAGACGGCCAGCGAGACTTTTTCAGCGAGCGCAAGACCGAAAAGTTTCGGTGCCTGTTCTCCCAGCACGATGTGCAAGGTAGTAATAATTGAGAAGGCGATGAAGAAAGATAAACCGTGTCGCCATCCCTCGGAGAGACCTGAAAAAGGACCTTCAAGGAGTCGGGCAATAACCGGTTCGCCGACCCAACCCAGGCCCAAAGACGCGAGAGTGATTCCCAGTTGTGAAGCAGAGAGATACGCGTTGAGGTTGTTAAGCAATCGAAGTAAACGCCTGGCGGCCGGCTTCCCCGCCGCTGCCAGGGTTTCAATGCGAGACCGCCTGACGCCTACCAGCGCGAATTCCGCGGCTACGAAGAAGCCGTTCGCAACAACCAGAAAAAGCACCAAGCCTAACTTCAAAAGCACCATGCCCCAGGCAACGGTTCCTTCAGCCTGTGCGAGCATCAGACTGAGAAGATAACTTGGAGGTTCTGACATTCTATGAAGTGTCGTCCGGTCAACGAGTTCTGCACATCGATATCGAAGTTGGGATTATAACATGCAGGTTCTGGACCTGGGCTGCAGGCACACCAATAGCACAGGGCGGAAACCGGTTCGGGGGAACGCCGCACTACGAGTTTTAAAGGAGATTAGTGGCCAGCCGCTGCGCTTGCGGCTCTTGCCCTGGTAGCAGGTCGTCGATCGTGCTTGGCGCATGCTCGGGCCAGCGCCTGTTCGACACGAGGTTCGATGTTGCATTCCGGTTGACGGCAAACTGCCGCCAATTCCGAAATCACCAGGTAGCGTGCCCGCTCGAGCATTCGCTGTTCGCGAAATGAAAGAGGCTTGAGATGACTCAGATAGGTCAAATGCTTCAACACGTCCGCAGCTTCAAAGACGTCCCCGGTACGCATTTTCTCGGAGAAGTCCTTAAAACGGTCTTTCCAATCGTTAGCTGGGAAAGAAAAGTCATCCGCTAACGCCTTAAAAAGCATTTCACACTCGCCGGAAGAAATCGGCGAACGAAGTCCGACTTCCGTGGCATTCGAAACTGGGACGAGAACTACAGAGTTATTGGCAGCGAGACGGAGCGTATAGAACGGGAGTGAGTTAGCACCTATTTGCTTCTGTTCAATCTGTTCGATGGTCCCGATACCGTGATTGGGGTAAACGACTTTCTGGCCGACTTTGAAGCCCACCGTGACACCTCCATCGGTTTTGGAAAATCAGACTGCGCCGCACGCGCGGGTCTGGGGGGAAAATCCGAGCGACGCAGTAAAAAGCGTCGGATCCTATTGGTAAGTGATTTGAGTCTAACAAGGGGTCTCTTGCAGCGTCAAGGGTTTCAAAACCATGAGCGCTCAAGTGAAAAGGGGAGCAGAGATCCGCGTGCTGTACGCTTGACAACAGAGAAACTAGTTCGGGGTTGGACTAAGGTTGACTGTCACCGAGATATCCTGATTCATGCCTTCGGCAATGACGATTTGTTGAGGCGCCGTAGGGGCTCCACTAAAGCCAAGTGCTTCTGGAGTTACAACTAGTTTGTATTCACCTGCCGGAATTCTTTCAAATAAAAATTTCCACGCGTGTCGACCAATGCGCCGGCGATGAAAGTATTTCCTCGAAAGAGCCGAGCCGTCCCCCGAATTGCTTGTGGGCATGGCCCAGGTTCGCATTTTACGACTCCATCAAGGCTGCTATTGCCCGTCAAGTAAACCAAACGTACGTTCGTGATCTGTTCCCCCGCGGCGACTTGCAGCTTCTCAGTCTTCTCGACACCGTTGTGTTCGAGCCGTCTCCACCTGAATCCGATTGCCTCCCGGTAATCCTCGTTTGAGCTTAAGGAAAAGATCACGCTGCCCGGTCTCAACCCGCTGACCGTGAAGCTCCCATCACCCCCAATGGATACTGCCTTTCCCGATACTGTGCTGCCAGGCGGGCCAACACTTGAAATATTTAGACGCAGTTTCACCAGGCGAGCCCACGTAGCCTTGTCGTTCATGTTTTCAAGTGCAACATAGCCCGAAACACTTGCGCCTCTCTTGGCCTGGACAACGATTCCAGTGACATCTTTATCGACGACCTCAAATTGGGCCGAGTTACCGAAAAAATCTGAGGCAGGTACATCCGACCTTGATGCTATTGAGGGGGCATCGACCATATAGCGTCCGGCAGGAATGTTTTCAATGATGAACCGGCCATTATCGTCAGAAAAAGTGGGTCCGCTTATTCCGCCTATTTTCTTTTCTCCGGCAAGCACTTCCAGACCACACATAACGTTGGGGACGGGCACCCCGGATTCGCTATCTATTATCCGACCACTGATCGAAAACGTCGGCTCGAAAACAATGCCTGTAATGTCGATTCCGATGTTTTCCGATCCTTCCTTGACTTCGACGATCTTTGCTTTTGATTCCTCCACGACATCAGGGTAGAAAACACGTGTGTAAGCACGCCTGCCCATATAACTACCGTAGGCTGGAATGGCTGGGCCTGCCGCGACTTTGTACCGTCCCGCAGGTATTCCGAATATTCGATAAATTCCGCGATCATCGGTGCGCTCAAGATTGTATGAAGGTATCGCGAATGATGGAGCAGGTCGCACTTCGAGCGGAATCAGATTGATCGGTTGTTCGACCATCGGCTCACCATCTTTGGTGGTTACCCTTCCACTTACAACTCCACCACGAACTAACTGGAAATCCATATTTCCCGCCGTGCCGCCCGCCATAACGCTAATCGGCCTTAAGTCGCCGTTAGGCCCTCCTCCCGTTACCCCAATAAATCCTGGGGCACTGACCGAAAGATAATAGGTGCCAGCTGGCAAGCCCGTCATTGCATAATTGCCATCCGCGTCGGTTTTCGCTCTTAGCGACGGCAGAATCTGCGGCTTGGAGGAACTCGGTGAGCGACCCACACCAACGACCACGCCGCCAAGTCCTTTACCGTGCACCAAAACACGTCCTGAGATCGTCGCAGAGTCCACCTTATCATTCGATTGTGGCAAGGAACGTGAGGCGACACCCGCGACGATTACTGCAAGGACAAGCGATCGGCATGCGATAGTCTTCATGACGTTTGTGGAACTCAAACTTGTAAAGCAACTGTTGCGCTGGTCGGGTTTAGAGAATCCGTTCTAGAAGTCCGACTTCTGGCAAAACTTCGCAAACTAACAGTTTGCTCTACGGCAAGGATTTATCGTAAGGCAGTGAATAACCAGTTACGTTTTCGCAGGGCTTAAATTCGAGCTCGGTTTTGGCGGCCTCGGCGGCTCTTCTAATCTGGGTTCGAAGACCACTTTCGCCCGGCGCGCGGACTCTTGTTGCGACCAGAGATTCGTCAGCACCTGCGATCCGAGCAACTGTCCAATACCGCCCCGGCGGAACATTGTTAAGAGCAAACGTGCCGTCTGCCTCCACCTGGTCCGAAAAGAACCGCAAAACGTCTTCCGCGTTCTCTTTCTCGGCTGGAACTAAATGGACGTACAGTCTCGGAGGAACGGCTTCGCCTGCTCCTAACTTTATCGTTCCGCGAAGTGAACCTGCGCCTTCTGTCAAGGTAAACGTGACATCCTTTGGGCGTTCGCCAAATTTCAGTTCAAGACCGTCCCGCGCCACATCAGTTCGTCTGACCGTTTTAGTTTTAGCTGATGATGTGGCTGAGGCAGGGGCGTCGCGTGTGATTGAACGCAGGTACCAATACCTCGCAAAGAACCGCGCCCCCAAGGTGTATTTACCTGGCGCCATATTTCGAAGCTGAAACTCCCCGGCTTTGGAAGGTGCGCCCTGCGCAGAGAAGAAACTCAGCAACCGGGGTTGATCCTTCGGTGAATCTTTATCGTTTCGGCGTGCGAGAAGCAGAGTCTCCGCAAACAACGGTTGGCGCTTGTTCTTACATTCCGCCGCTTCGGACTTTTCCAACGCTACTCGTCCGCTGATTGAGCTGAGCAGCTTAACCGCGAGTTCAATACCGGTGATGTCTGCGCCTTTGACCGAGATTCGTCGCGGTTCCGACAGTGCTATGTCGCCCGGCCCAAGGGACGACTGTGCGACCAAATCATAATCACCCTCGGCTATTCCGTAGAATGCATAACCCCTGCTCCCCGGAGGCTGAAATGCGAAGCCGCTCGACATAGGCACGCCGTTAACAACCTGAATGAGCGAAACGTTACTGGAAAAAGTTGTATTTGCGTCGAGTGATCCGGTTACAAAGCCGCTGACAGTCCGCCCGGGCTCTCCGCGGTAGCGAATATCAACGCCGCTCATCTCTTCTCCCGCTCTCACCGTAATTTCCGCTGCAGTATCTCGCGAGGAAGAAGGCGCATAGGTTGGAGCGTCTGTGTCATACGCATCGATGAAAGAATTAAAGCCTCCGCGGCCTCCAGTTGAGACCACATAGGTACCTGGGGGCAAACCGTAGAGCCGGTAGATTCCCCGGTCGTCTGTAGATTTCTGCATCTGAAATCCTGGATATCGCAGAGCCTGGCCGTTCCCATCGCGAATCATCATCGCTCGGACGGCAATTTGAACGATAGCCTCGCCGTTGGCCGACTGAACTGAGCCCGTGATTACACCGCCCTTGACCAAATTAAGCGTCACTGTATCGCCTATCCGATAGTAGGTTGGCTGACTATCTGGGTCGCGCGGAGGAGTAATGTAGGCTGGGGTAAAAGCAAGAATGCCATACAGAACCGGGTCAAGACCGGCTACTTGAAAATTTCCATCCTTGTCGGTGGTTGCGGTGCGCGCTTGAAATAAAGGTTGTGAACCTCGGAGGGAAACTGAAACGTTTGGCAGTGGCTGGCCGGTTTCATTGACTACTCGTCCGGTTATCGTCCCGGTTGTGTTTTGCGTTGGCGTGTCGTCACGTTGGGCCTGTGCGACCGCGCTGATGGAGATCGCGCAGATGAGGCCGAAACCTATCAGCACTGAACGACGGTGATCGTGTTTGCGGATAGACATAAGATCCAATTGCTATCTTAAGGTGCCGGTGGCGTCTCGGGATCAGTGTTGATAACCAGCTGAACCTCAGTCGCTATGCCATCAGTTACCGTTACAGATTGCTTGACAGTAGGTTGACGGCCGCGCAACTGCGGGATGAAACCTATGACATTTACTTCATAAGTCCCGGACGGCACGCCGTCGAAAACAAAGTACCCGCGCGCGTCAACATTTTGAGGACGGATCGCGAATGAACCGTCTCCCGACCTGATAAGCCTCACCATTAAATTAGTTCCCGACGGTGGTGGTCCATTGTCCAACTTGACAGAACCACGCACAGTGCCAGTGCCGTACACAACCACGATCCTCAGTCCCGCAATTACTTCCCCTTCTTTGATCTCCGCGCCAGTACGAGGCTGGACCACTCCATCTCGCTCAATTCTCGAGATTATGAAGCCGGATCGGATTTGGGGATCTGGAGAACTAAGGTTGAAGGTTGCAGCACCGGGAGGCAGTCCGCCAAACCGGAACCCACCGTCGGCTGCTATCGCCGATACTGAACCCAGTCCTGCTTGGGTGCCTTCGCTACTCCCGCGCACATGGGCCAAAAGCCGAAGTTTCGCCAGTCGCTCATACAACTCCTTGTCCTGTTTCCCTTCCAGAACTACAAAACCAGAGACCACGCCACCTTTCACGGTTTTAAGAACCAGGCCGGTTACGTCTTGATCCACGATTTCAAAGCCTATGGGGGCGACGCGAAGGTCACTATTCGGTTGTTGCATCATGATTACTGAATACTTCCCTGGCGTGATGTTCTCTAACCGAAATTCTCCTCTGGCATTTGACATCGTACTCGATGAAAGGAAAGGCCCCATGTTTGGGTCGATGACTCGTTGGAGTCCAAGTCTCACGTTCTGAATGGGCTGGCTACTCTCACTATCGACAATGATTCCGCTGGCGGCGAAGTTTTGCATTGATTGTCCGACGGTAATATCAATGTTAGCCGCTTCCGAGCCCTCACTAAGCTCCACGACTTTCGCCTCGTTGAACTCAACAACACTAGGATAAAAGACGCGCACAAACGTGGGGCGGTTCCGGTTCTGAAAGTACGCATCATCCGGCACTCCGATGCAGACCTTATAGCGGCCGGGAGCAATGCCAAACATTCGATACACACCTCGATCGTCAGTTTGAAAACGGGAAGATCCTGTATAACTGGGCCCACGCGGATTCCTTTGTTCAGCAGCTACAAGATAAACAGGTTCATCAATAACCGGCGTGCCATCAGATTGCGTAACCTTACCCGTCACTACCGCGCCACGAACAATTGAAAAATCGATGCCATCAACGCGCTCCCCCTCATTCAATATCAGACCTTTCCCCTGGCCTCCGAAAGAAGTGTAATCAGAGACAACATATGCCGGCGTTATCGGCAGGACCCTATACGTACCCGGCGGTATATCTGTCAGATGGTAATTGCCGTCAGCGTCGGTAACTGTCTTCACCGCCGGAGCTGTTTGCGGACTAAACTCGCCGGACCGAATACCCACAAACACGCCACCCTTCCCTTTTCCCTGTACGGTGACGCGGCCAGACACTGTTGCACCAGGAACTTTTTTGGCCAGCTTCGTTTGAGGTGTGCTCGGTGAAACTGTTTGGCCGCTAACGGAATGCGAAACTGCACAACTAAAGCTGAGCGCCAAAACAAATAAGAAGCGAGTGAGGGTCATAGGGGAACCCTAAATTCTGGAATTCCAAAGCCTCGGGAGAGCCAGATAATAACTAATACCGGGCCAATTGTCTCCAGCAACATCGACGAAGTCCCCTCGTGAACAAATGGGAAGCCTTCTGAGACCCAAGAGCGCGGTGTGGTTGGTCAGCCTGCGTTCCCTTCAGTCCTAATTGTTAGACACCTATTGCCTCACGTAAAAACCCACTCGAAATGCTATTCGTTGCCTCACGTAAAAACCCACTCGAAATCGTTATGCGAAATTGATGGTAATTTGCTCTTGGGAAGCGGGTTTGTGCTAGATTACCGGCCGCCTGCACGGAG
>JBGTCM010000324.1:0-7055 GCA_041748795.1 Pyrinomonadaceae bacterium | reverse complement strand
GGTTCGACGACATGCCGGTGACGCCAACTACGAAATGGTCCTTTGATCTGAATGTCTTCGAACATGTTGGGCGGATCGTAGAGCGTGTGGCGCGCCACCCATTTTGCCGCAATCGGACCGACGATGCGCGTTTCAACAATTGCCTGCGAGCCGATCTCGGAAATCTTCGCGGCCTGAATTATCTTCGCCCTTTCCCAGGGAGGAATAAGCAGGGCCAGGGCTTCAGGTAGTTCGTGAAATCCGAACACGCGCTCCTGGCTCGCCCGGATCACACTCTGTTTTACAAACCGCATCCAGAAACCAATTGCCGGCTATGGTTTATTCGGAGTTGTGCTGGGCTTCGGTGGGGCCGGATTCGCTTCCTCGACTGCGATGCTCGTCCTGATTAGGTCCCATGCCGGTGCTGCCTGCTTCAATGCTTTGTCTGGTCCGAAGAAAGTGAGCACGACCAGACGTTGGCCCACAACGCCCCAGTAGATTTCCGCCGCGCCCGGTTCGCCACTAAGCGATGCGCTGATTTTTACTCCCTCAGCTTTTGTCGCGCCCATCTCCGTTGTTGCCGGCGAACTTTCCGGCTTAGCGCCCGCCTGTTGAAAGCTCCTGGTTGTTTGCGCGACATACGGATCGACCAAAACCTTCCGGGCCTCAGCCACGCGCTCAGGTGTACTCACAGGGGTGCGAAAAACGAAGACCGTGATTTGTGCCTCACTGTTCTGTCTTCCGACGACAAGCTGCTGCGCGTCCGCATTGCTGGTGTCATTCAATACCCAGCCTGTTGGATAACTGAACGTCAACCCATCTTTAGTAAACTGTTTCGCGTCGGTAGCTGGAGTTTGACCCAACGCGGACAGCGAGCAAAACAGAAAGAACGCGGTCAGCCGAAGATAGTTACGCACTGATTTCATGTGTCCTCCGATTACTGTAACGCAAACTGTTCGTTTGCGGATCGTCACGTAAATGCCGGCCAGATCTTGTTAGCCCCGCACCCAGCAAACCAACAGTTTGCTTTACGAAGACAGCAACTTTAACTGCTCATTTAGCAAATTCCAAACCTGTCGCACCTGTTTCTCAGTTGTCCTAATATTGCCTATCGAAAGTCGCAGCGTCAGTTTGTCGTTTAATTTCGTGTGCGACAACAAAGCTTTGCCGGTGGCTGTGACGCCATGCATGATCGCTTCGTTTAAGACATCCAACCTCCCCTCGCGCTTCGCTTCGTCCGGCGCATCGGAAGGTGGACACGCGCGGAAACAAACCAGCGCCAGGGGCGTCGGGGCCATCAATTCCCAGTTCGGATGCTCGTCGACCCAGGATGCAAACAGCTTCGCCAGGCGGCAATGCTCACGTATTCGCGCGGCCAATCCCTCATGTCCGAAGTAGCGAATGATCATCCATAACTTCAACGCGCGAAAGCGCCGGCCTAGTTGGATTCCGTAGTCTGAACCACTGCGCACCGTCTCCTGTTCGGGCGTGCGCAAGTATTCCGGCACTAAAGAAAACGCCCGCCGCAGTAAATCCATGTGGCGGCAGTAGAGAACGGACAGATCGAACGGTGTAAACAACCACTTGTGCGGATTGACTGCGACTGAGTCTGCGCGCTCACATCCTTTCAAGACATGTCTCAACTCCGGCACGACCGCGGCGGAACCCGCATAAGCCGCATCGACGTGCAGCCACATTGCATGCTTCTCACCGATGGGAATAATTTCCGGAATAGGATCAATGCTCGAAGTTGATGTCGTCCCGACTGTCGCAACAATACAAAACGGCAAGTAACCGTTTCCTTTATCTTCCTCGATAGCATCGGCTAGCGCGCCGGGGTCCATGCGAAACTCTGCGTCGGTCGGAATCTTCCTCAGGCCACGTTGGCCCAGCCCGAGGGTTATCACGCCCTTCTCAATTGAGGAATGAGCTTGTTCGGAAACGTAAACTCTAAGTAGCGGCAGATCGTCGCGCCCGCTCATGCCCTCCTCACGGATGCGCATCTCGACGCCTTCGCGCGCGGCGGCGATGGCGTGCATGCTCGAGACTGAGGCAGTGTCGTAAATGATTCCGGTGTACCCGGCATCGAGTCCCATCATTTGTCGCAGCCAATCGAGAGTGACCTCTTCCAACTCAGTCGACGCCGGCGATGTCCGCCAGAGCATGGCCTTGTTGTCGAAAGCTGCGCTCAAGAGTTCGCCGAAGATTCCCGGGGCGGAGGTGGAAGTGGCAAAGTAAGCGAAGAACGACGGATGGCTCCAGTGCGTCAACGCCGGCACTATCAACCGATCTACGTCCGCAATGATCTGTTCCATGCTTTCGCCTTTGAGAGGCGGAGAGGCTGGGAGTTGGGCCTTAAGATCGCCGGGCTCGATTTGCGACATTACCGGCAGGTCTTCAACGTGTTCGAGGTAATCGGAGATCCAATCGATCAGTTCGTGCCCGAACCGGCGAAATTCTTCTTTGCTCATGTCACCCAGTGGAGGCGACGTCTTTACCTGCGTTTCACTCATTGCGCGCAGTCTAGTGGAGCGGTGCAATAAACGTAAAGCAAACTGTTAGTTTGCTGGTGTAGCGCCTCCGCGGTGTCAGGATCAACATAGTTCCCGCGAGCACGTGGCCAACCGTCCGCAAACTAACAGTTTGCGTTACCAGCCACTTAGAGATTGCGCAGGAAACGCTCTCGAAGCTATTATGCAGGCTCGTTTTTAGCCTACAGCATCACTTTAGTTGACGACCTGGACGCGACTTGATTCAGCCCGGCGCGCTTCTCCAGGCTGTCACAGTTCGCCAATACTAATCGCCTTTGAGGACCATATGAAAAGAATTCTGCTTTCACTACTATTAATCGCCTCGTTTCTGTTCTCGTTTGCCTGCCAGTCAACCAGCACTGGCGGCGACAAGGTCCGAATCGGCGTGTTCATGTCATTAACAGGCAGCACCGCCAACTTCGGCATCTCTTCGGTTAACGGCATCAAGATGGCCGCCGAAGAAATCAACGGAGCCGGCGGAATCAATGGCAAACAGATCGAGTTGCTGATCCAGGACGATCGCTCGGACGCTTCGGAGGCAGCGACGATTGTTACCAAGTTTGTGACGCAGGATCAGGTTCACGGCATACTTGGCGAAGTGGCCAGCTCGCGCTCCATTGCCGCCGCGCCTATTGCCCAGAACGCGAAGATCCCCATGCTCACTCCTTCTTCCACGAATCCGGAAGTCACGCGCAAGGGCGATTACATTTTCCGCAGCTGCTTCATTGACCCGGTACAAGGCGCGGCGATTGCGCAGTTTGCAGCTCGGAATCTAAACGCCAAGCGAGCTGCAATCATGGTTGACAGGAAAAACGACTACTCGACCGGGCTGGAAAAAAACATCAACGAAACGTTTACTCGCCTGGGCGGAACAATGGTAGCAACGCAGTCTTACCAGGAAGGCGACCAGGACTTCAATGCGCAATTGACTTCACTCAAAGGCTCGAATCCGGAAGTCATCTTTGTTCCCGGCTACTACAACGACGTAGGTTTGATTGCAAAACAAGCTCGCGAGCGCGGCATCACGGTACCGCTGATTGGCGGTGATGGCTGGGACTCGTCGCAACTCTACGCTATCGGCGGCTCCGCACTACACGGCTCTTTCTTTACCAACCACTACTCGCCATACGATACCGATCCGAAGGTCGTGAAGTTTGTTAACGATTACAAGGCCAAGTACAACGGCATTCCTGACGCTCTGGCTGCCACCGCGTATGACGCTGCCCACATCATGTTTGACGCAGTGAAGCGGGCCAAGTCGCTGTCCGGCCCGGATATTCGCGACGCGCTGGCTGCTACCAGGGATTTTCCCGGTGTCACTGGCAATGTGACGTTCAACGAAAACCGTGATGCGATCAAGCCCATCATTGTGATCGAGATCAAACCGGGCGGAGAATATGCCGTCCGTGAGCGCGTTGAGGTTGAAGGTGCGGCCCCGTCGACGGCGGCGGCCAGTCCTTCACCGGCTACTGGTGCATCACCGGCCACAGCTGCATCGCCAGCTGCGGCCAGTTCGCCGGCAACCGCCGCATCTCCAGCGAGACCGGCAGCCAGCGCCACGCCGTAAGGGCTGCCGTTTCACTTTTGGCATTCTGACGAATCTCCACACTCCGACTCACAAGTATGAGTACGTTTCTGCAACAGCTGATTAATGGCGTCTCGCTGGGCGCCATTTATTCCCTAATCGCGCTCGGCTACACGATGGTTTACGGCGTGCTGAAGCTCATTAACTTCGCGCACGGCGACGTCTATATGGTTGGCGCGTTCATGGGTTACTACATCGCCAACGGGCTCGGAGCTCGCGGCGCACAAATGATAGGCGCCAGTACTGAAGGCTTCATTGCCCGGGGCCTGCTCGGCAGCGGGGCTATGGAGCCGTCTCTCATAACCGCCCTGGTGGTCATGCTTTTGGCGATGGCAGTCTGCGCGGCGCTGGGCGTAATCATCGAACGGTTTGCTTACCGGCCCGTTCGTAAGTATTCGCGTTTGACCGCGCTGATCACAGCGATCGGTGTCTCGTTGCTGCTTGAAAACGGCGGGCAGGTAGTCTTCGGCGCCGACCCAAAGTTTTTCCCCGAACTTTTTACCAAGCGTAACTTCGAGATCTTTGGCGGCGCCACCATTAATAGCGCTGACATAATTGTGCTGATTATCGCGCTCGCCTTGATGTTTGCCTTGCAGATGATTGTTTACAAATCGAAGACCGGCCGTGCAATGCGCGCCGTATCGTTCAACCTGCAATCGGCGAAGCTGATGGGCATCAACACAGACCGCATCA
The DNA here is from genome assembly GCA_041748795.1 of Pyrinomonadaceae bacterium. Taxonomy (GTDB): domain Bacteria; phylum Acidobacteriota; class Blastocatellia; order Pyrinomonadales; family Pyrinomonadaceae; genus PSRF01. Next base: position 2,267 of record JBGTCM010000324.1, on the reverse strand, counting down.
TCATGTTTACCTTCGCCCTCGGTTCGGCCCTCGCGGCCGCGGCGGGTGTTCTGGTTGCCATACGCATTCCGCGCATCGATCCGCTGATGGGAATACTCATTGGCTTAAAGGCGTTCGTTGCCGCAGTGTTGGGAGGTATCGGTAACATTCCCGGCGCTATGCTGGGGGGATTGCTGATCGGCATTACGGAAACAATGGTGGTGGGCTATTTGGATCCCACTTACAAAGACGCGGTGGCATTTGCAATCTTAATTTTGATACTCCTTTTCCGGCCCTCTGGCCTTCTCGGAGCGGTCGCGCAGGAAAAAGTCTGAGCCAGAGGTCAGAGGTCAGAGATCAGAAGTACCAACGACGCTTTCTTTCTGACTTCTGACTTCTGATCTCTGGTTTCTCGATATCTATGCCCCGTTACCTGCGTAATTTAGTCATCGCCTTGATCGTGCTGGCCGTGCTTTATGCGCTGGACTATGTGTTTCAGGGCCGCATGATTAGCCCGTATTTCGCCCGCATCATCATGCTCTCGGGAATAGCGATCACCCTGGCTGTTTCACTAAACCTCATCAACGGATTCACGGGACAGTTTTCAATCGGGCACGCCGGTTTCATGGCCGTGGGCGCCTATTCCTCTGCCTATTTCTCGGTGAACTATGGTGAGAGGGTCGCCATCGCAATGGGTAACGGGAAGCTGGGTTGGGGAGTGGCCCTGTTGTTGGCGACTTTGATAGGCGCTCTGGTGGCCGGTTTCGCGGGCCTAATTGTAGGTGTGCCTTCACTGCGTCTAAAGGGCGACTATTTGGCCATCGTAACGCTGGGCTTCGGTCAAATCATCGTAGTCTTCTTAAATAACATCGAAGCAATCGGTGGTGCTCGCGGTTATTCAGGTATTCCCATCGTCAAGAGTTTCTTCTGGATTTTCCTGATTGCGATCCTGACCATCGTAATCGTTTACAACATCGTACACTCCGCTTTTGGACGTGCCTTGATGTCAATTCGCGAAGACGAGATCGCGGCCGAGGCGATGGGCGTAAACACCACTCGCTATAAGGTGATGGCCTTTGTGATTTCATCGGCGCTGGCGGGTGCCGGTGGCGTGTTGCTCGCGCACTTCGATGGATACCTCAACCCGAAGTCGTTTGAGTTTATCAAGTCGTTTGAAATCCTGATCATGATCATCCTCGGCGGCCTCGGGTCGATTGTCGGCTCAGTGCTGGGTGCGATATTGCTGACGGTGTTACCGGAAGCACTGCGCGGTTTCGCTGAGTATCGAATGGTCATCTATTCGCTGCTCCTGATCATCCTGATGATCACGCGGCCGCAGGGATTGCTCGGCTCAACCGCAGCCTTCAAAGGATGGCGCGGACGCAAGCGCGTCAAAACCCGTACCCAGGCCGAAGAGATTACAGCGGAAGATACACGTGAGAAGGATTCGGTGGCCAAGGCCACGCTGGGCGAGCGCCAAAATGAGACCTCGATTGGCGAGACGCCTGGAAAGGGGGACAAGGAATGAGTTCTAACGTTGCCGTCAGTGATCGGCCCAGGGCTTCGTCGGAAAACGGCGATGCCATACTTAAGACTGACAAGGCCACTATACGGTTCGGCGGGTTGGTTGCCGTCAGCGAGCTCGATATGGCCGTCAAGCAGGGAGAGATTTATGGTCTGATTGGACCAAACGGGGCCGGCAAGACCACGATCTTTAATTTACTGACCGGAGTTTACCAGCCCACGTCGGGCGAGATTTATTTTGAAGGCAAACGGTTGGACGGCAAGCGGCCGTATGAGATAGCCGGCCACGGTGTATCGCGCACGTTTCAAAACATTCGATTGTTCCCGAGTATGAGTGTGCTCGACAACGTGTTGACCGCTTGTCACATTCATACGCGCCAAACGCTCGCCGACGCTGTCCTGCGCACGTCGCGCTTCCGTCGTTGCGAGGCCGAGTCGCTCGACTACTGTATGGACCTGTTGTCGATTTTCGATCTCGATAGCTTCAAAGACGAAGGCGGCACCAGCCTACCCTACGGAAAACAGCGGCGGCTGGAGATTGTGCGAGCGCTCGCCACAAGGCCGAAGCTTTTGCTGCTGGATGAACCGGCAGCGGGAATGAACCCTTCCGAACAGGAAGACCTGATGCAATTGATAAAGCAGATTCGCGACCGCTTTAAACTGACGATCCTGCTGGTCGAACATAATATGAAAGTGGTGATGGGAGTCTGTGAGCGGATTCAGGTTGTGGATTACGGCAAGTCGATCGCCCTCGGTCTGCCGGA
>JBGTCM010000323.1:0-2535 GCA_041748795.1 Pyrinomonadaceae bacterium | reverse complement strand
TGCTCAAGGTCAATGGCGCGCCTTAACAGGCCCGAAACGAAATCTTGAAAGAATTCTTGTATCCTGTTCCCACGCATGAGACGAAAAGAAACGTTCGACAAGTTCGCGATTGCCGCAGCGCTTCAGGAGATTGCCGCGCTGCTCGAGATGAAGGGCGGTAAGGACCGCTTTAAGGCGCGTGCTTATCAAACAGGGGCACGCGTGATTAGCGGCCTGAGGGAAGATATTGGCGACGTGGTTCAAACGGACCAGCTCACTTCTCTGCGCGGCATCGGTGACGCGCTTGCTTCGCAGATCAAACAACTTCATCTCACCGGAGAGTCGTCGGTGTTGAGTGGGTTAAGAAAAGAATTTCCGCCGGGCATCGTTGAGTTATCAGGAGTGCCCGGGCTCTCCATCAAAAAAATCCAGGCCCTTCATGAAGCACTCGGAATTACCTCGATCGCGGAACTAAAAGCCGCAGCTGAAGCCGCGAAGATCAGAGATATCAAGGGATTCGGTGCCAAGACAGAACAGCAACTGCTCGAGACAATCGCGAATCATCGAAAACGATCCAAGGACGAACGGCGTTTGCATCTTCACCACGCCTTCCGCACAGCCGAACAGGTTTCGAATTACCTAGAGACAGCCGCGGGCACATCTGAGATTGCGATAGCCGGATCCTTACGCCGCTGGAAAGAAACTGTGGGCACCATTCGGTTTGTGGCAAAGACGACAAAGCCAGAATCCCTGATCGAGTCCTTTTTGAAATTTCCTTTGATCGTCAACGTCGAAGAGCAGGCCAAAACGAGTTGCAAAGTGAAGCTTGCTGAGGGCGCAAGGGTCTCGTTGGTTGCGACCAGGGCTTCCGATTTCGCTCTCACGTTGTTTACGGAAACCGGCGCACCGGCGCACGTCGCCAAAGTCCAGAGGATTGCCAGCGGCGAATTGAAAGTCAAAACCGCGCGCAAAGCTTCATTGAGCAAGCGAAAACTCTCTTCAGAGATAACCAGCGAGGAAGACATCTACCGGCGGCTTGGGATGCAGTATATCCCTCCCGAACTACGCGAGGACGAAGGCGAGATCGAGGCTGCGCTTGCCGGTAAACTGCCGGAAGATCTCGTCAGAACAGAAGACATCCAGGGCATGGTCCACTGTCATACAACTTATTCCGACGGCAAACACTCAGTTGAGCAGATGGCCCTGGCTGCCGAGTCAATGGGAATGAAATACATAACCATTACGGACCATTCGCCGACCGCTTTCTATGCCGGCGGCGTAACGCTTGATCGTCTCCAGCGGCAGTGGGAAGAAATTGACGAAGTGCAGCAAAAGGTGAAGGTCAAGCTGCTTCGTGGAACGGAGTCGGACATTGTGGCCGATGGGCATCTCGATTATCCAGACAAGATTCTCGAACAGTTTGACGTGATCGTGGCGAGTATACATTCACGCTACAAAATGGATTCGGCAAAGATGACGAAGCGAATTGTGACCGCCATGCGCCAGCCTGTTTTCAAGATATGGGGACATGCGTTAGGCCGGCTGATACAACGACGTCCTCCATTCGATTGCGATATCGAAAAGATTCTTGACGTTATTGCCGAATCGCGAGCGGCTATCGAGGTTAACGGCGATCCTTTCCGGCTCGACATGGAGCCACGTTGGATTCGCGAGGCACGCAAACGAAAGATAAAGTTTGTAATTTCAGTTGATGCACATTCCACCGGAGCGCTTCATAACCTGAAATACGGCGTAGGCATCGCGCGCAGAGGATGGGTGAGACGCACGGAGGTCTTGAATACACTCCCGGTGAAGCGCTTTCAGAAAGAAGTGAAGCCTGCGTGAGAATTTCATTCAGCGAGATGGCGACTCCCTGGAGTGGCGGCGCACTCCAAGGAGGTGCTTTTAGCGAACGGTCCATGGGAGTCGCGCAGAACCATCGAACTCTTCGTTTAGTTTTCCAAGACGCTCTTCCAGGTTCTTCTTCGCTTCCTCCGGCTCGATTGCAGAAGGAGTAAAGCTTTTCCTTTTGGACCAATGCTCCCATGTCTCCAGTGCCTTAGCATGCGCTCCGCTTTCCGTATGAATCTGCTCGGCATGAATTAACAGCCTGCGCTCCAAATCCTTTGCGATATCTCCCGGCTTATCTTTCTTTGCGGTGGAAGTACTACGCCCCGCCATCTGATCCGTACGAAGAAAACCAGCCTTCTTAACGATGCTTAACAGCTCTCGCGCCGAAGCGGATAGCCCTGCAGTTTGCCACGATTGTTTCGCGGTTCCGATAGCCACGATTTCAGCCCACAGCTGACGATGAACAAACGTCACTTTCCCGGAAATGATTTTTGTAATTAGCACGTCCGGGTGATCTTCCAGTTGCTCATTCACTTGAAATATTTCCTGGGCCAATGGATGAGACCACCAGGAACCAGTGAGAGGACCGCCCGTGATCAGGCCGCACACGCTGGGAAGTTTGGTGTCGGATTCCAGCAGGAATCCATACTTCAGTAATTTGCTGAGGACGTCCTTTAAGTATTTCGCTGTGGTCATCGTCACGAC
>JBGTCM010000322.1:0-2680 GCA_041748795.1 Pyrinomonadaceae bacterium | reverse complement strand
GGGGAAGTTGATTATTCGATTGAAGAAGTCGACGTTGTCCAGTTGCGCTCTGAACAGAAGCCAATCGATGCGGTCGTCCCTGCTCCAATTGGCAGTAGGCATTGCTCGAACTTTAGCGAGGAGCTCCTGAACATGAAGTTTTCTATCAAGAATGCGCGAGAGCGAGTAATCGGTGAGACGATCGTCCCAGGTGTGTAAGCCGGCATCACTGGAAGCGACCGGGTAATTCTGATCGCGCCACTTGTAATAGTCCTGGGCCAGCTTGCGCAGGTCTGCGGGCGTGGTTGGTTTTTGCGCGAAGGCGGAGCTGGAGAACAGAATCAGCAGCGCACACGATGTAAGGAACAGTTTCATCAATAGGCCTCGATGGTCGTTAGGTAAGAATAATAACTATCCGCAGATTACGCAGATTGCCGGTGTTCAGTTGAGGATCCTCTGTACTCCAATCAAATACCCAACGGCGCTTATAAGCCTTTGCGAAATCTGCGGATAGTGCTAGTCATGCCCCGCTCGGTTCTGTAAGAGAACTCGAGCATTCCTTTGCAGGCCGGAGAGCTTCGCCCGCTTCATCGCGCTGCCGCGAAAGTTCGCTGCGTAAGTTTCCGGCGTCATCTCGAGAACGTCGGCAAGCCCTGCATTTACGTTACCGGCCCGTGGTTGAAAACGCGGTTCACCGGTCACTTGCTCAAATCGGTTCCAGGGACAAACATCCTGACAGATGTCGCAGCCATAAAGCCACCCGTCCAAATTCTTCGCCACCTCGGGCGCTATCTCAGCTTCGCGCAATTCAATCGTCGCGTGGGAGATGCACTTATTGGAATCAACCACATAAGGTTCAGTGATTGCCTGAGTGGGACACGCGTCAATACAGAGCGTGCAGGTGCCACAGTGATCTTCGACCGTCTCCTGGTCATACTCGAGATCAATATTCAACAACAACTCGCCGATAAAAACCCATGATCCATATTCCGGTGTAATCAGATTTGTATGTTTGCCGATCCATCCAAGTCCGGCGCGCTCCGCCCAGGCCTTGTCCATCATGGGCTGAATGTCGACGCAGACTTTTCCTTCAACTTCCGGGGCCTCCTGCTGAATCAATGAGAGCAAAGCGCGGAGTTTGCCGGCCATAACATCATGGTAATCATCCCCCCAGGCGTAACGTGAGACCTTGCCCGTCGCAGGATCGTCTGTGTGTTGCGCTTGAGTGTAGTAGTTCATAGCGACCACTACTACGGAACGTGCCGACGGCAAAAGCGTGACTGGATCGGTGCGCATATTTGGATCGCGTGCCATCCAGCGCATCCGGCCTTCGTAGCCGCGCTCGAGCCAGGCCAGCAATCGATTGCGAGGTCCATCAAGTGGTGTTGCCGGAACAATGCCCGCTTTCTCAAATCCCTGTTCGAACGCCATCTGTTTGATCTGCAGGGATAGTTCGCGTGCGCGAATCTGTGCATCGGTTTCTGTTTGGAACAGAGTTGTGATTCCGAATTGCATTGAGAGCTAGCATACGAGGGCGGTTGGCGGTGAGTCTAGTTGCCATGAGGTTAGAGTGTTGGGTCAGCGCCAAAGGCGCGAAATGTAATAGCCTGGGCCAACGGCCCAGGTGAGGTCCAATGAAATTTGGAAGCGCTGAAGGCGCGAGATTGGACCGCCCCCAGGAGGTAGGGCGAGTGTACGCCTTATTTCGCGCCTTCAGCGCTACGGAGCTTTAACAGGCGCTCTCCTGGGCCGTTGGCCCAGGCTATTACATTTCGCGCCTTTGGCGCTGGGGCGCATAGTTCTCAGAGGGAGCTCCGCCCTACCATCTTAATCAAAGCTGACGTCATAACCGTTTTGGCTTTTCCAAGTGAAGAAGGGCAATGAGTGGGGGGCGATCCTACAACCACTCCGGCCCCTCCCCACTTGTGGGGGAAGGGGGAACTGAACACCGGGGAACCAGTCGGGGGTGAATTATATCGAGCGCCGGGGCAGTAGCCCGACCGTCAGGGAGGGCGTTGATGACGCGTCTTCCACGGGTTCCCTATCGGCCGGGGTACTGCCCGCGAATTAACGCGACTACTGAATTCTCTGCAGCGTTACCGTCGTCATTGGAGACGTTCCACTCGTCCGATTGAATGAAAGCCAGTAGCCAGCCTTGGGGTAACGCACCATTTTGTAGACCGAACCGTCGGCCTTCGCCTCAACATCAGCGCCAAACACATCCTTCGCCGTAGGAGTCTTGTTTCCCACGGTCATGAAGTCGGCGGAGATTGCCGTTACCTTATGGGTCTTGTCATAAAGGACCTGCGCGGTTTCGCTTTCACCGAAGACAAAAAAATCCTGTTCGTCGCCTTTCTCTTTTGGGTCACCTAGTTTTTTCCGTACCTCATCGGCGGTCATGCCAAGTTGTACTCCGCGATACTCAAGAAACAAAGGTGACGGGTCTTCAGCCGCGCTATGACTGGCGGCAACCTTTCGCGGCGCCTGAGCATTGCTCAAAGTGAAGCCGGCCGCGGCGATGATTAGGACGCAAAGGGACGATAAACCAGAGGCTCTAAGAAGTGGGCGTAACATTTCGGAATTCTCCTTTCGAAGACTTGCGGTCAAGGCGGGCCAACGGATTTTCGCAGGATACGAAGATAGAAGCCGGGCTCGGCGCATGGCCGCGAGTTACTGCAACTCTGCGGAAAATATACCCAAC
>JBGTCM010000321.1:0-7825 GCA_041748795.1 Pyrinomonadaceae bacterium | reverse complement strand
ACAATCGCCGGCTTGTGCGGCGTCAACAATTCGTAGCCTTCGGAACGCGCCACATAAGTTGCGGCTGTCAGATCGCCCGTCACGTTAAGCGTGGTACGACACATGTCGAGGATTCGATCGACACCCAGGATGATCGCTATCAACGCGGGATCGATGTTGATTGTAAGCAGCACGGTGATAATAAAAGGAATAGACCCCGAGGGAACTCCCGCCGTTCCTATTCCGCCGAGAATCGCCAAATAGACCACCATCAACTGCTGGCCGAAAGTTAAGTCGATACCGGCAAGCTGGGCCAAAAATAGAACTGTGACGCCTTCATATAACGCTGTGCCGTTCTGATTCGCCGTGGCGCCCACGGTAAGAACGAAACTGTTGATCTCCTGTGGTACTCCGAGATTCTCTTCAGAAACTCTAAGCGCGGTCGGGAGCGTGGCGTTTGATGATGAAGTCGAGAACGCAGTGAGGATCACCGTCTTGATACGACGGAAAAATTCGAGCGGCGAAATTCGCGAGAGAAAATAAACCGAGAGTGAGAAGACGCCAAACATGTGCAGCGATAGACCGAGCAAAACCGTTATTACAAACCAACCCAGGGCTTGCAATAAGTCGAGTCCAAACCGCGCCGTGTTGTTGAACAGAAGACAAGCAACCGCAAAGGGCGCCAACTTCATGATGATGTCGATAATCTTGGCGCAGATTTCGAAAAGCGCATCGAGCCCGCGGAGCAGTGGGCCAGAGACAGAAGTGGGTATCAAGGTTGCGGCAATCCCGAGCATGACCGAGAAAAACATCAGGTGCAGCATGTCGGGAGTGTCACTTTGCGTGGCCGCACCCGGCTTGATGCCGGCGATGGAGGCGATGGGATTCGCCGGAATGAGAGTCTTGACGACCGTCATCAGAGCCGAGTCTTTGTTGGCCTCCGCCTTCTTCGCGTCTTCCACACGTTTTGTGGCGTCTGAGCTGTAACGCTCTTTTAGCGCGGTGGCAGTAGCTTGATCAACTCGCGCGCCTGGCCGGATCGTATTCGCCAGTGTGAGACCGATGCCCACAGAGATCGCGGAAATAATAATTGTGTAGGCAAGCGTCTTCAGACCGACGCGACCAAGTTTGCGTATGTCGCCGATGCCCGCAACCCCTACGACAAGTGAAGAAAAAACCAGCGGCACCACAATCATCAACAACAAACGCAGGAACATCGTTCCTATCGGTTCGGTGATCCTGCTGACGACCCATTCGACGTTCGGATGAGCACTGCCAAAGATCTTGTTGACTACCACTCCCGCAATAGCCCCGACTGCCAGGCCAATCAGAATTCGCGTATGAAGTGGCCAGCCCTTAGGTTTATCAGGCGTCTCCTCGTCCAGATCAGTCGTGACTTCCCTCTCGAATGCACTCGAGTCGATCTGTGGTTTTGTTAAGTCGTCCTTCTTATCAGGCATGGTCCTTTTGTCACCTTCCCCAACGGAGTTTGTCGCGCAAGACGTCAAAATAGTTTCGGTTCATCGGTTGGACCAGGCTGAACGTTGTTTGACTCTTGCGAATAACAACCCGGTCTTCAACCTTCAAAGGAAAGCCAACCTGGCCATCCAGCGTCAATGCCACATCTTCCTGATCTGTCTTCAGACACAGTTCGATAACCGCATCGTCAGGAACAACTAGGGGCCGATTGGAAAGCGTAAAAGGACAAATCGGCGTGATCACAACCGCATTCATTGAAGGGTAGATGACCGGACCGCCGGCGGAGAGATTGTAGGCAGTTGACCCCGTAGGCGTGGAGACGATTAAACCATCCGCGCGAAATGAGTTGACGAACTGCCGGTTGAAGTAAGCTTCTATTTCAATGATGCGGGCCAGCGCGGATTTATTGATGACCACATCGTTGAGAACGCGATTGCTGGTCAAACTTTCATCGCTTCGCATCAGCTCCACGTCCAGCATCACACGCTTATCCAGTCGGTAGTTGCCCGATAAGATCGATTCGAGGGCCGTGTACAATTCCTCAATTCGAAACTCAGCCAGATAACCAAGACCGCCATAGTTAACTCCGAGAACCGGAACTTCGGAGTCACCCAGCAAACGCGCAGTAGCAATCATTGTCCCGTCGCCCCCAAGGACCAGGATCAAATCAACGGACGCACCAAGTTTGTCGGTTTCCACCTGCTCAACGGCGCATCCTGTCTGCTGTTTTATTCGCTCGCGCTCGATTTCAGGTCCGCCGACAACAGTGATGCCGCGCTCTGCCAGCCAGGTGGCCAACTCACACATCGTCTTCAGCGCATCGGGCTGATGTGGCTTGAGAACGATGCCAACTCGCTTTATGGAGGAGGTCGTCATCTTGTCTGGACCAGACCGTCAGAAAGGCTTTGAATGATTTCGTGGAACGAGCGCCATGGTAACTGCAAGGGCGGGCAGGGGGCAACGACGATTCTCAGCGCCAAAGGCGCGAAATGTCATAGCCTGGGGCAACGCCCCAGGCATGAGGTCAATAAACTGGAAAGCGCTGAAGGCGCGAAATAATGTGTCGCGGAAAGAAGTAGCGTCCGACTCCCGCATCATTTCGCGCCTTCAGCGCTCAGGACATATAACCCATTCTACCTGGGCCGCTGGCCCAGGATCTTACATTTCGCGCCTTTGGCGCTACGACGCAACGATCCCCGTCTTCTCATAAAGCGCAAGAAACTCAACATTGCCCTCCGCGCCACGGATTGGAGATTCAATTACTTTCACTACCTTCCATCCGAGCTCGTTTGCAAATCGATTAACCTCTTCGATGACGCGGGCGTGCTTTTCCGGATCGCGAACAATGCCACCCTTGCCCACTTCACCACGGCCTACTTCAAACTGAGGTTTGATCAGGATTATTAGGCGCCCCGCATCCGTCAACAGAGGAACAATCGCCGGCAGGATTTTGGTTGCGGAAATAAAGGAGACATCCATGACCGCGAGGTCAAAGCTGGACTCGAAGTCCTGCGGCTGAAGATGCCGTGCATTCACGCCTTCTCTTACTTCGACACGCGCATCGTTCCGCAGTTTCCAGTCGATCTGGTTGTGCCCAACGTCGAGAGCCACAACTTTGCGGGCGCCGTGTTGCAGCGGGCAATCCGTATAGCCACCGGTCGAAGCCCCTATGTCAACACAGCTTAGGCCGTTGGCGTCGATTGCAAACTCACGCAGCGCGGCCTCCAGTTTGAGGCCTCCACGCCCCACATAACGGGACGTCGGATCGTCTCCACCTTTTATACGGACCTGTGAATTGGGATGAATTAGTTCGGAAGGTTTATTGATGCGTTGATCATCGACCAGCACAACGCCGGCCATGACCATAGCCTGCGCTTTGGCGCGCGATTCGACAAGACCTCGTTCGACAAGCAACTTATCGATTCGTTCGCGTTTCATGCGGCGTAACTTTACCGCAGAACGGCGAGATATGGAGCGCTCTAGGCTTGTCGTCGCACGGCTTGTGCGATTGCGCGAGGAGTATCAGCTAAATTCAACTCAGTCGCGCAATTGGAACAAAGCCACACCAGCGTATGCTCAGCGTCAGCCCAGAAGAAGGAGCCGACTCTACCGGCTACCTGGAGTGCCTTATCGACCGGGAGGCGCTGCAGCGCTTGAACGTAAAAAGCCCCATTGTAGAACTCGCCGTCAGCGTCTTTTTCCCTGTGAATGCACTCTCGCTCTCGAAACATCTGTTTCTTCATAGTAATGCCCTACTTTCTCGCGCCGCATCGCGAAAACGAATATCCAATAAATGTCGGGGCTTTCGTTCGGGTGAGAGTTGTTACGGGGCAAACCACCTGCTCGTCGTTACTATACCTTTTCACTTGAGCGAGATGATGCCATTGCCTTGAGAAACAGTCAACGATTCAATTTCGATGGGATTTGTAGCGAGGAGCCAACTATGGCCTTGGCCGGCCTTCGAATATCTCACGAATTCTTAAAAGGTCGTCCGTCGAGCGTGAATCTCGATCCATACCTTGATGTTTCGCTTCTTCGACTCGTCTGGCTCGACGCTCTTCGCGTCTTTCCTGACGGCGTTCTTCGCGGCGTTCGGCCCGTCGTATTTCTTGATTCAACTCACGCTGACTGGCGAGCTCTTCTTTAATCGGCTCATCCCTCCGCGATCTGATTCCAGTGCGCTGAACGCGAGGCGACGGTTGTCGTGAAATCGGTGGCGCTGACTTTGCCGGGACATTCTTGACGACAGCGGGCTTGACGACAGCGGTTTCATCCCGCTGTTTCTCACTCGAGACCGGCTCAGGCTCCTCGGCCTCAACTACCGGTTCGGGATCCGGCGGCTCGAGCGCCACAACCCCGGATTCCAGCACCACCTGACTTTGCGCAGGCGAATCTTCTGTCATAACCACATCGCTTGCCGGCTGCGCACTTCGTAATCTGAATATGAACGAGGCGGCGAAAGCTCCGACCATGAGAGCCACCACAAGGGCTGCCCCAATCAAAATGCGCCTCAATGAACGCGATTTAGCTTCGACAACCTCGAGCGGAACTACCGGGCGGGCCGATAGAATCGTCGATTCCTCATCGAAATGCGGTTCCTCGAGCAGTATTTCATCTCCCGAAAGCTCTTGTTCTGTTTTATTCACGTCCATAATTCCTTTAAACCGGAGGTCTCCTACTTCAAGCATCGATTGCGAAGTGAGCCTTGAGAAGGTTCTTTGCAAGCAGGAGGCCACACGAGGCATTCGCAAAAACCCTTTAAGAACCTTCGATGGTAGATGAAACGGCAGCCGTAAATGATCAAAGAGATGACGATATCGTGCACTAAAACAACGCGCCCGTCTGTTTGAACAGAACGGGCGCGCAATTGTTGCGATTTGAAGACGGGTTAGCGCCCGACTTTTTGAGGTTTAGCACGACGGTCATCGAGAACATCGATGCTCTCCTTGACGCGGTTGTAGATGCCGTCCGCGTCGAGTCCATACTTGGCAAGCAGCAGTTTCGCATCGCCATGCGTCACCAGCCGATCAGGAATTCCCATTCTGACAACCCGCACCTTGTCCTGAAGTCCGTTTTCCTCCAGCAACTCCATTACGGCCGAACCGAATCCCCCAGCCAAATACGCCTCCTCCACCGTTACTATTAAGCGTTTTGTTTGCGCCAGGGCGAGCAGTAGTTGAGCGTCAAGAGGTTTAACGAAGCGCGCATTGACTACGGTGGTCTCGATCTTGTCCTTGGCCAATTGCTCCGCAGCCTGGAGCGAAGGATGGACCATCGAGCCATAAGCAACGATTGCAATCTCGCCGCCATCTCTGAGAATCTCGCCCTTGCCGATTTCCAACAATTGCGGCGCCATGCTGATGTCAATGCCGAGGCCATTGCCGCGCGGATAACGCATTGCAGCCGGTCCGACGTGCTCAACCATGGTCAGCAGCATGTCCCGCATTTCGCGTTCATCCTTCGGCGCCATAACTACGAGATTTGGCACTCCCCGCAGATACGCAATATCAAGTAGGCCGTGATGCGTGGGGCCATCGCCGCCCGCAACGCCTCCACGATCCAAACAAAACTTCACATTGAGGTCCTGAATGCAGACGTCATGCACCAGTTGATCGAATCCACGCTGTAAGAATGTGGAATAGATTGCGCACACCGGTTTTAGACCTTCACAAGACATTCCGGCGGCAAAGGTCACGCAATGTTGTTCAGCAATGCCGACGTCAAACGATCTGTCAGGAAATCTTTCCAGCGGAGTACAAATACCGGTGCCGTCAGGCATCGCCGCCGTTAGGGCGATGATCTTCTCGTCCTTCTCCATCAGTTCAGCCAAAGTGTTTCCGAAAACTGCCGTGTATGTTGGAGCGCCGGGTTTCGACTTGATGGCCTTTCCGCTTTTCAGATCGAAAGGCCCGGTAGCATGCCAGCGATAGTAATCTTTCTCCGCCTGCGGATAACCTTTGCCCTTCGTCGTGAGCGCGTGAACGATGACGGGACCATCGGCAATCTGTTTAGCCTCATTCAGTGCCGCAACCAGCGCCCGCGGATTGTGGCCATCCACGTATCCGATGTATTTGAAGCCCAACTCACTGACGAGCGCGCCAGGCAAGACGGCAGCAGCAATAGCGTCTTTAACTGTCTTCGCCGCGTGATGCAGACGTTCACCAACCGTAGGAATGGCGAGTAGTGTTTCTTCCACCTCATCTTTGAAGCGGTGATAATTGTGCGCGCCCTTGATCCTGTTTAAATAACCAGTCAGCGCCCCAACTGCAGGCGCAATCGACATCTCGTTATCGTTGAGTACGACAATCAATCGACTCTTTAAATGACCCGCCTGGTTAATCGCCTCCATCGCCATGCCGCCGGCCAGCGAAGCATCTCCGATCAACGCCACCACATGATGGGCTTCGCCTTTTTTGTCGCGGGCGATCGCCATTCCCAGGGCGGCCGAAAGCGAAGTAGACGCGTGACCAGCACCGAACGTGTCATACTCCGACTCATCCCGCCGCAGGAATCCGCTGATGCCGCCATACTGTTTAATGGTCGGCAGAGAGTCGCGGCGGCCCGTAAGTATTTTGTGTGCGTAAGCCTGATGCCCAACGTCCCACACCAGCCGGTCGCGAGGCGTATCAAAGGCATAATGCATTGCGACGGCCAACTCGATAGCTCCAAGTGAAGCCCCCGTGTGGCCGCCGATTCGGGACATCGTTTCCAGTATGTATTGCCGGATTTCGTCGGCTACCGTCTGTAGACTCTCAAGAGGCAGTCGACGCAGATCGGCAGGCGAGTTTATTTTTTCCAGAAGATTCATTTGCGCGTATTGTAACGTGACGGTTCAGATTTTAGCCACCTATAAGACTTTTACGATTCTGTTCCAATCCAGCCTTACAAACCCTTTTCTTCTTTGCGATGTAAAGTACTCTGCCTTAGTTAGAAAGTCAATCCCCGGATCTTTCCAAACTTATACACAGTGTTACGCGTCTAAAGCGGGGAAGACCGAAACCAGTCTAAATCCCCAATCATAAGAAACTAGAAGCAACAAAGGAGTTGGAGAAGAATGTTTTCAATAAAACGTTTAGCAGTAATTTTCGGAATGATATCGGCGGTCGCCTTGGTCGCTTTCGCACAGCAGCCCGCAACAGCACCGACTCAGGAACTTCGTCGCGAGCGGATGGAGCGGAGAGAGAAGCACCGCGAGGCCAGGGGCGAGCGCATGAAGATGCGTGGGCATCGTGAGCGTGGCGTTGCTTTCCGTGAGCTAAATCTTAGCGATGCACAACGTGAGCAAATTCGCGCCATCACCCAGCGCCGATTGGACGCCACCAAAACTCAGCGCGAGGAATTGGCCAAACTGCGGGAGAAGAGAGTTGATGGTACGTTTGCCGCTGCAGATGAAGCACGCGCGCGCGCCCTGCGAGAAGAAATCGGAGCGACTATGGAAGGCATGCGTCTCGAAACAGAAGGTGTTCTGACGACCGAACAGAAAGCTCGACTTCAGCAGCTAAAGGTTGAACGCAAAGCAAAACGTGAAGAACATCAGGGTGAGCGTAAGGTCAGACGCGAACAACGATTGAAGGAACGACAGGACCGTTTGAACAAGACCATTCTTTAGTTCAAATCCTGACTGGTGCAGCCAGAGGCGTATAGAGTACAAGCTTTTTTAGCTTGCTTCTTTGCGACTACTCAACCTGGTGTCTTCACAACGACGCAAGCCAAAGCTTGTACTCTATACGCCTCTTGGTCCGGCCCTCTAATGAGGGCCGGACCTTTTGCGTTGTCATAACAACGGTCACTGACCGATAGCCACCGGGGCCGGGGCGCAACACGTCGCGGGCGCCGTGGCTGTACCCAAAACCTTATTGGGATCTGC
>JBGTCM010000320.1:0-3272 GCA_041748795.1 Pyrinomonadaceae bacterium | reverse complement strand
GGGTCGATCTAGTTGGTCCAGTGTCTCGCGAGCCTGTTGATGAACACGCCCGGCGAGTTCACGCGCAGATTCCACTCCATGCAGGTTCGGATAAGTCGCCTTTGCCGAGCGCATATCTTTGCCGGGCGTCTTGCCCAGAGCTTCGGCAGTGGCGGTGATGTCCAGCAAGTCGTCGGTAATTTGAAAAAGCAGTCCCAGCTGCGCTGCGTAGTTCGTGATTGCTGAGAGTTCATCTTCCCGAGCGTCTGCGATCACCGCACCGCATCGGGCCGCCGCGATAATGAGAGCGCCGGTCTTCAAACGGTGAATTTGCTCCAACTCTTCGGCCGACACTTCTCGCGATTCCGCCTCAAGGTCGTAAGCCTGGCCCGCGACCATTCCGTCCGGAGTACCTGAGGCACGCGCGATTTCCTGAATCAGTTGAATACGCTTTTCGGGCGATAGCAGTTGGTCTTCTGAGACTGTCTGGAAGGCCAGGGTCTGAAGCGCATCTCCCGCCAGAATTGCCGAGGCTTCACCAAATCGAACATGGCATGTGGCGCGCCCGCGTCTCAAATCGTCGTCATCCATCGAAGGAAGATCGTCGTGGATTAAGGAGTACGAGTGAATCATTTCCAGCGCGCAGGCGGAGGCAACAAGTTGTTGGTGCGGAGCGCCAAACGTCTCGCCGACAGCGAACAGAAGTGCCGGCCGAAAGCGTTTGCCCCCGGCAAAAACACTCCAGCGAATCGCGGTATGAACTTGTTTGGGTGGGGCAGACTCCGGCGGCAGATAACGATCGAGCCCGGAGTCGACGAGTTTTTGATTTTCGCGCAGGAATGAGGCGAGGTCGGAATTAGGCAGTGTAGTCACCATCTCAGAAACGGTTTTCATCGACCTCGCCGCCATTATCCTCACGAATTTTTCCAGCGTCTTCGAAAGCGCTGACCACGGGCCGGCCCTGATTATCGCGGAGCAGGACTTCGATGCGGCGCTCAGCCTGATTCAAACGATCCTGGCACTGGCGAGAGAGTCCGATACCTCGCTCAAACAACTCCAAACTCTTTTCAAGAGGCAAATCGCCGCGTTCCAATTCCTGAACTATCTGTTCAAGCGCTTCAAGGGAAGCCTCAAAACTCTTCGGTTGTTCGTTGTTGGTTTTCATGTCTTTGGGTTGCTGAACAAAAACACTATCCGCAGATTACGCAGATTCTTTTACACCTTTCACAAAGATGGCGTTTGTGCGCGACTGCGCAAGCGGTATTGCGTACTCTTTCCGTTTGTCCGTAGAGAGTTTCAAACCGTCAATCGCCACATCTGCGTAATCTGCGGATAGCTCTTTCAGCTTTTCTCGACTTCTTCGACGCTTGCAGTCAGTTTTCCTTTGGCCAACCTTACGCTGATTGAGTCTCCAACGGCAACCGAATCCGCATCACGCAACAAGGTTCCATCCGGCCGCTGCGCGATTGCATAACCTCTCTGCAGCACAGCCAGTGGCGAAAGAGCATCGAGCGATGCCGCCGCGAGCGCCAGTCGCTTGCGCGCGTCCTCCATGTCTCCTTCAACCGACGCGTTGCAGCTGTTATACGCCGACTCAAACCGTGCGCGCGCTGCATCGAAACGAGTGCGAAGCTCGGAAGGCGCCAACCTCCTGATTAAGGGCTCGGCTCGCAGACGGGCGTCCCGCAATTCCTGTCCAATCAGGATCTGTAAACGGTGCTCGGCCGCACTGGTGTTGGCTGCGGCATCGCGCAAATTGGCGCGTACCTGATCGAACGCTTGAGACAGTGCCTGCTTCTGAACGCGATTCCGAGCGTTAACGATCTTATAACGCATTTGCCGCGCTAAGGCCTGGCCCATTTGCAGAAGCGCCGTGCAGATCTGATCTTCTCGAGCGGCCACTAGTTCGGCTGCTGCTGACGGCGTAGGCGCTCTCCGATCAGCCACAAAGTCAGCGATAGTAAAATCGGTTTCGTGTCCTACCGCGGATATCACCGGAATCGCTGAGGCCCGTATCGCGCGCGCTACCTCTTCAGTGTTAAAGGCCCAGAGGTCCTCTGTAGATCCACCTCCGCGGCCAACGATGAGTACATCTACTATGTCCTTCAGTCGCCCTTCGCGGCGAGCCAACTCGTGATGCTGGTTAATGAGCCGGATTGCTCGAGCAATATCGGGGCCCGCGCCTTCACCCTGCACGCGTGCCGGCGAGAAGAGGACATGTACGGTGCGGGTGCGCCGCGAAATGACGTTCAGAATATCGCGAATGGCCGCACCGGTTGGCGACGTGATTATGCCTACGCGTCCGGGAAAAACGGGCAGCGCACGTTTTAGTTCCTGCGCAAACAGCCCTTCCGTTTGTAGTCGATCGCGCAGTTGCTCAAAGGCGACTTGCAAGGCGCCGGCGCCTACTGGATCGAGGGCCTCGACAATCAGTTCATAGTCGCCGCGCGCTTCATAGACGGTAAGACGTCCTCGCGCCCTGACGTGGAGACCGTCAGTGGGCCTAAAGCGTATCCGGCTATTTGCGGAGCGAAAGCATTTCGCGCGCAGTTGCGCACCCTCATCTTTGATCGTGAAGTACCAATGACCGGAAGAGTGGGCCTTAAAATTGGAAATCTCTCCTTCAACCCAGACGGATGCAAAACAGGCTTCGATCGCCTTTCGCACAGACTCCGTCAGTTCCGAAACGGTCAGTGGCCGCCGCTCGGTTTCGTCAAACAGAGATGCGAAAAGTGGTTGAGACATTGGAAGGATGAAGGATGAATGATGAAGGATGAAAAGTAAACCTCGGGCCGAGTCAGCTATCCGCAGATTACGCAGATTAAGCGAAGGCTAAACTGGTCGGGCGTCTCTTGTGCCATCGTGAAGCGAGATTCCTCAGCCGTCGCTTGGCCAACGGAGCGGGATTTCTCAGCCGTCATCAAAATCTGCGTAATCTGCGGATAGTTTTATGGTTGACTGTGCGGCTCAAGGCGTTGCAACACCAACCACAGGACTGAGCCGCACAGACGCACCTTCGCGGTTTGCGCGGACACGCACACGCCGGTGTCCGGAAGGCGTTGAGTTTGAAGCGTAAGTAATCGTGTACGCAGTTCGGAGTTGGACCACTACGTCGTCGTATGCACGTTGCAACTCACCGAGGTGACGAATCGGGTAATAAACGCCGCCGGACGCAGCGGCCAGCTTCTGGCCTTCCTCGTGGGCCCGGGTCGTGAGTGTCAGATAGCGAGTGCGCGTGGGATCCATGGTAATTTCCGGGCGCGGGACGCTCGTCTCAGGAACCAACCCGGAAG
>JBGTCM010000319.1:0-12271 GCA_041748795.1 Pyrinomonadaceae bacterium | reverse complement strand
GATTCAGGCTTCAGGCAGACCTGGACGCGGCTGCACGGTTGGGCATCAATGGCACGCCAACAATCCTCATAAATGGCCGTCAAATGAAGACCGAGGCGACAAACGCCGACGGGATTCGCAGGGGCATTCAGTTAATGATGTCACGCCAGGGGCAGGACACCACCACTCCGGCGCAGTAGGTCTTTTAGGGAGCGAATTCTGGACACGGTCAGCTTCGCGAAATCGCCGCCTCTTAAGCATCAACCGTTAACTTTGCTATCTGCTTAATTAAAGGTTGGTGACCTCAAGTTTTGGTTGACATTCTAAGCAGGTGACTCTTATATTGTCACACCCGTGCGCAGCCTTTCCGATTCGGCCTTTAGTTCGGGCTTGAGCGATAATAGACGCTTTCTCGCATGTTCAAACTGAAACGCCTCGAGATCACCGGGTTTAAATCCTTCGCGGATCACACCGAAATTGTCTTTACTGGGGATGGCATTACAGCCATTGTCGGGCCGAATGGCTGCGGCAAGAGTAATGTTGCGGACGCCATATCCTGGGTTTTAGGCGAACAACGCGTAAAGCATTTGCGCGGCGGGCAAATGCAGGACGTAATCTTCCAGGGCTCGCGAAACCGCCAACCCAGCGGCATGGCCGAAGTGGTCATGCACATGGTCCGGGACGACGTGATTGAGCACGAGCCGGACATCGAAGACATCGATTCGACGCTGGAAGAGATTGATGAGCACGTAGTCGAGCTTGACGCAATCATTCCCGCGGAAACTACGAGCCAAAGTGAAGCCCCGCCTGCTGAGCTAAGCGCAAACGAGCCCGCCGACACAGCAGTAATCGAGGGCGAGGCCGGCGGTGGCGTGGCTGCCGCTGTTCCAGCCGCACCACCTAAGCATCATTCCAAACGACATTGGCGCCGGAGAAATATGGCACTCGAATTCGCCCCCGGCGAATCAGTGTCCGTTACGCGACGACTCTTCCGCTCCGGCGAGAGCGAATACCTCCTGAACGATAAGGCCTGCCGGCTACGTGATATTCAGGATCTTTTCTCCGGTACAGGTCTCGCCGGTGGCCATTACGCAATCATTGAGCAGGGTCGTATCGGGCAGATTCTTTCGGCGAAGCCCATGGATCGCCGCACGATCATCGAGGAAGCGGCCGGCATCACCAAGTTTCGAGTGCGCCAGCGCGCTGCCGAGGCGAGACTGGACTCCGCGCGTTCAAATCTTTCGCGAATCTCCGACATCATTTCTGAGATAGATCGCCAGGTAAACAGTTTGCGGCGCCAGGCCGCCAAGGCGCGACGTTATCGCGTGTTCCGCGAAGAGCTGCGCGAACTGTTGCGTCATGTCTACGTGGCGGAAGATCTCAAGCTCACCACCCTGCTCGAGGATACAGTTCTAAAACTTCAGGAAGCGAACGAGCTTGAACGTGGCGTGGCTGAGGAGTTGGGCCGCCAGGAAGCAGAGGCCCGCAACGCCACCCAGGGAGCGCGGAAGACTGAGGACGATCTGGCTGCGTCGCGAGCTGCCGCTGCCGAGGCCGTGCTTCGTCGTGACCGGCAAATGCGTGAACGCGCTTATCAGGAAGAGCAGGTCGTTTCACTTGAAAAACGTAAGAACGAAGTCACCGCCGAGATCGACGCTCTTTCCGAGCGACTGATCCTGATTGAAGCCGAGTGCAAACGGTTACAGGAAGAGGACGCGAGGCTCAGGACTGAAGCTGACGAAAGCGCCGCCTCACTAAGAACTGCTGAAGAATCGTATGGTGAGAAACTCTCCCATGCTCTGACCGCCGAGATCCAAATCGAGGAAGCCCGCGCGGAACTGCTTAAGCACACTGCGGTGGCCGAACGGTTGAGAGAGATTGCGCGACAGCTGGAAGGCACTCTCGAGCGCCTGGCCGTCCAGGCGGAAGGTCTGAGGCACGAAGGGGAACGCGCTGCCGCTCAACATGCTGAGCGCCGTTCCGAAGTAGACGCTTTCAGTCTGGTCATCAACTCCGGTAGAGAACACATCTCAAGGTTGAACGCCGAACGGGAACGCGCCGTCGACGCTGTTGTTCAGGGACACGAAACGGTCAGTGATACCGAGGCGGAACAGACGCGAGTGCGCGATGAGTATTCGCGGACCCGGCATCGCCTGGAGAGTCTGAAAGAACTCGACGATCGTCGCGCTTATTATTCCGGCGCGGTCCAAATGCTGTTCGCCGATGACGCTTCGCCGCGAAATTTCCATTTCATCGGCACCTTAGCCGACGCGTTAAACGTCGATGCCAAATGGGAACGGGCGGTAGAAGGAGTTTTCGGTTCTACCCTGCAATCGATAGTTGTCCCCACGCCCGATGATGCGGCCCGTGCCGCGCAGTGGTTACGTGAAAACAACGGCGGTCGCGCAAGTTTTTTGGTTGCAGGTCTTCACGGCGGAAGCGACGAAAGTAACGCCCTGGCTTGCAAAGTCGAGGAGCGACCCGCGTTGTCCATCTCGTTTGCAAACGAAGTGGTCCCGGACGATCTGAAGATTTCAGATTTGTTGGGGGCGCCGCGCGAGCTGGTTTCCGTCCTGCAGCGAACATTGCCTGAAAGAATGAATGCGCGTTTGGCGTCCAACCTCGACGACGCGATGACGAAGTCGCTGGCTACCGGCGAGGTATTCGTGACCTTGAACGGCGACTGGGTCGCCAGTGGCCAGTTTGTCAGCGCGGGAGATGCGCGTGCGCTTGAGGAAGGCGCGGGGCTGTTGACCTTCAAACGCGAGCTTCGAGAGTTGGAAGCACGAGCACAGGTTTTAGCAGCCGAGTCAAAATCCGCGGAGGAAGCCGCGGCTAAGGCGCGTACACGTCTGGTTGAGCTGGAAGACGCGGTCGTGATTCTCAATGAGGCCATCGGACGCGAAGAGCGCGAAGCCATGGCGCGTGAAGTGACAGCCACGAGTCTCGCTCATGAAATCGAACGGGCCGAGCGCCACATGAAGGTCGTTGCAGACGACGCCGCGAGGGTCGAACAGGAACGAATCGAAGTTGAGAGACGCCGTGCTGCGGCCATAACTGACGCTGAGGAAGCCGAGTCAGCGCGCATTGCCGCCGCCTCAACAGTCACAAACGCGACCGCAGTGCTGGCTGAGGCCCGGCGCACCGCCGAAGCTGAGAGTGAAGGATTGGCGATTCAGCGCGCGGCAGCGGCCGCAGCCGCGGAACGACGACGGAGTACTGCAGGTGAACTTCGTCGCATGGAAGCGGAGTTTGCCGAGGTTGCCGGCCGGGTGGAACGTCACCGTCTCGACCTGGTTGAAATGACGGAACGCACGGCAGCGTTGAACGAGTCAATCGCTGAACTCGTACGTCAGGCAAGTACGGTTGCCGAAGAGAAGGAAAAAGAGGAGCAGGAAATCGCTGAGCTGACGGTGCGGCTGGATGAAGCGCGCCAACGCGCTGATGCCCTGGCCTCACACCTGTCCGAGTTGAATAAGCACGCTGCTGAAGTGCGTGATGCGCGCGCGGCGATTGAAGTGCAACGCGCTGAGGCCCAGGCACGGCTTACATTTGTGCGTGAGAACTGCGCGTCGGAGTTGAACCAGTCGTTGGAGGAACTGGCGCGCGAGCAAACGATCGATGAGGAATTTGATCTCGACACAGCACACGCTCGAGTTGAGGATTTACGCGCCCGGATTGAAGGTTTTGGCGCCGTGAACATGATGGCGCTCGAGGAGTTGGCCGAATCTGAAGAGCGTTTATTGTTCCTTACAACCCAGCGCCAGGACATTGTGGACAGCATTGGCTCGACGGAAGAAGCGCTGCGCGAGATTAAACGACGTTCGCGCGAGCGTTTCCGCACAGCCTTTGAACAAATTAACAAAAACTTCAGCGAGTTGTTCCTTGAGTTGTTTGGCGGCGGTCGTGGCGAAATGAGTTTGATCGAGGCCGACGATATATTGGAATCGGGCATCGATGTGATCGCGCAGCCTCCGGGCAAGCGGCTTCAGAATGTGCTGCTGCTGTCGGGTGGCGAAAAGGCAATGGCCGCGCTCGCGTTAGTGCTCGGTATTTTCCACTACCGTCCTTCGCCATTCTGTTTGCTTGACGAAGTTGATGCGCCGCTCGACGAAGCTAATGTCGGACGGTTCACGGATAAAGTTGCGCAGATGTCGGCCAACACACAATTCATCGTAATCACTCACAACAAGCGAACCATGGAGATGGCACGTGCGCTTTATGGCGTAACGATGGAAGAGGTCGGCGTTTCGAAACTGGTGTCAGTAAAGTTTGAGTAATAGCCCTGTTACCAGTTAGTAGTGAGAGGCGGGCGCTGCCCGCCTTTTTGCTTTGATGTAACGCAAACTGTTAGTTTGCGGACCTTGGGGAAGAAGCTTGTGCCACCTTAAAGGGAACTTTGAATTCCTCGAGGTCGGGAAGAGGGGCATGCCCCCGCTCTTCGTCGCGCAAGATTGAACACCTTCGATCAACCGAAAGGTTGGATAAAGGACCGGCTCGCTTTGATAGTCAAGGAAGAGCGGGGGCATGCCCCTCTTCCCGACCTCTAACCATTACACGGCGCCTCCGATAATCAATCATCGCGCATCTCAATCACGGTTAGCCAATCACCCCAGCCTTCGCTTAGAATACGCGCCACAGAAAGCCTAATGGCCATAAAGAGTTTCACAATCCACCAGCTGCTCCCCGCCGCGGTAGTCATCCTGATCGCGGCGGCTTTTGCGTTTGCGCAACAGCCTGTCGAAACCAAACACAACACCCGACCGGAGGCGATTAGTCCGGGCGCACCGGCACCAGTGGAAAAGAAAGCCGGTCCGCAATACTCATACGAATTTACGCAACCTGAGTTTGTCGTGAAGCACATACTCATCGAGCATGATGCTGACGGGCGCGGGCGGATAACTTTTGAAAAGAAGAACGAAGAGACACCGGTTATCGAACCGCTCGAATTGTCCCCAGCGGCCACTCACCGTATCGCCGCGCTCTGGGAGACACTTCGTTTTCTTGAGTCCAGCGAAGACTATCAGTCGGACAAACAGTTTCCGCACCTCGGCACGATGCGTCTAAAAATGGTCCAGGGTTCGCGCAATCGGACCGCGGAATTCAACTGGACAAACCATAAGGAAGCTTCGTTGTTAGCCAACGAGTATCGCCGGGTCGGCGATCAGGCAATGCTGGTCTTCGACATTTCCGTTGCCCGCGAAAGCCAACGGCTGAATGCTCCTAAACTGATGGAGCAGATCGAAGGCATGCTCAAACGCAATGGGCTTTCCGATCCAAAACAACTTGTTCCACTCTTGAAAGAAATCAGCACAGACGAATACCTTCCCCTCATCGCCCGCAACCACGCGCTTCGTTTGATTAAAAAGATTGAGAAGTAATTCGTTAGCGTGTCAGCTGAGAGAGTTGCCAAGAACCACCCGAGGCCTGGAGTTTCGCATGGGCCAGGTCGAGGTTTTTCAAATCGACGAGGTCGGAGAAATTCTCGGCTTTGAATTGGGTAAGAATGTCGGTAGCTTTCTGGTAGTAAGCACGGGCTTGTGCATTGACCCTCCCACCTTGGAGGTTCTTCGACTCCGGCGGACAATACTGGTAACTCTCACTAATTAAGTCGTAGTCACGTGCGCGCTGAAAACTGCAGACTCCCAATCCGGCAGCAAGATCACCCAAGGTTAAATAAAGGGTGGCAAGATTGCGCCGATTATTAATCTGGCTGGGGTAACCAGCCAACACTCTCAATTGTGATTGTTCAGCTTCGCGAAATGCTACCAGCGCCTCGTCCAATCTGTTCATTCGCGTCAACAATTTGGCACCCCCGAAGAAAAGGTACGCCTGTCCGCCGTGGGCTCGTAGAATGTCTTTCTCGCTTTCAGTGAGTTTCCGGCGTAGCTCGAAAGATTCACTTAGAGCCTCCATCGCCGCCCTGGGCTGGCCCAGTTCATGCAGACTCTCAGCAATCTCCATCAAACTGTCGTATTCTTTGCGAAAGTTATAGGCGTTGGGCCAGCGTGAGATGGACAATCGCGAAAACTTCAAACTCTTTCGAAACGCTTCCAGCGCGCCACTAAAATCTCCAGCTCGCTTTAAAACTGAGCCCAGTTCAGCCGCCGCCGTTGTGACGGCGAATAAAGACGACTTACCTTCAGGGTCGTTAGCAAAGACCTGCTCGGCGATTTGCACGGCGCGCCGTAAATTGTCCGCCGCGGCCTGATACTCCCTCAAGTGATATGCCTGATCGCCGGCTAAGTAGACATAAGTACTCGATAATTTGACTTGATCTTCTGATGTGGTTGCAGTTCTTTCCAACTTCACGACGCGTCGCTTCCTGGTTTCAGTAGCGCGCCGGTAAAACCCTTCTGCTTCTTCAAACCGGCCTACTCTTTTGAGGATCGAACCGTAGTGCGCGTAACTATTTGCGAGGTCAAACAACCCCCGCAAGTCATCAACATTTTCGGCAAGGATCCCTTCATGAATTTTGACGATCTCAAGTCGCCGCCGCAATGAGTCAATCCGCTCAAGTTCTCCGAATGGCCCGTCATACTGCCCCAAAGCTTCCGCCAACAATCGCTTCGCTTCCACATCATTTGGAGCTTGCGTAAGTAACCGGCGGGCAATCGCTTCAGCTTTGCTCAAGCTTGAACGTGCCTTCTCTTCATAAATGAGCTGACTTGAGTAATTGTGCCCCACACTGATGTAAGCCCTCGTTAGTTCCTTCAAGAGTGCCGGGTCATTGGTTTCTCGGGCGAGGTTGTCGAGATACTGTATTGAGATATCTGCAATTCGCCCCCGCACTTGATTGGAAACCAGCGATTCGGGAATGTCTTTGTCCCAGCCGGAAACCAGAGTGTTCGCCAGCTTTCTGACTTCTTCAAACCGCTGCTCGGCGCGAGCGCGTTCCTGACGCGCGACCACCGCTTGCCATACGGCGATCGACAAACCAGCCAACAACGCGACCAGGGCCAACGTAGCAAAGGAAACTGCCGTGCGATTGCGCTGCACAAATTTGCCGACCTGGTAACCGAGCGTGGCGGGACGCGCCACCACCGGCAGTCCAGATAAATGTCTCTGCAAGTCCTCGGAAAACTGTTCTACCGAACTGTATCGACGTTGCGGATCTTTTCGCAGGGCCGTTAAGACGATGTTGTCCAAATCCCCACGCAAGCGTTTGCGCAGCCGTGCGGGTTGTTCGTTGCGCGAAGCGGCAACGGTCTCAGGAGATAGAATTCGTTTGGTGTGACCTTCGGGAAGAGCTTCCGCTTTAGTGAGCGCAGCGGTAGAGGGTGCGGACGGTTCCTGCTCGGAAACTATTTTCAGAATTTCTGCGGACGGGCGATTCTTGAATTGAAACGGTCGATGACCGCACAGCAGTTCGTAAAGCAAAACGCCCAGGCTGTAAATGTCGCTGACCGTGGTCACCCGGTCGCCGCGGATTTGTTCTGGAGAAGCGTAATCCGGCGTCATCAGGTTTGCGCCGGCGACTGTCAGGTCAACAGTATTTCCAGACGCTGTGGGGGAAAGCAGCTTGGCGATTCCGAAGTCGAGAAGTTTGGGTTCGCCGTCAGGCGTAACCAGAATATTCGATGGCTTGATATCACGATGCACCACGAGGTTGTGGTGTGCATAGGCAACTGCCTTACAAACTTTCCGAAACAGCACAATGCGGTCTTCGATGGCCAGCCGCTTTTGATCGCAAAACTCAGTGATGGTTTGACCTTCAACATACTCCATGGCGATGAACGGCAAGCCGTCCGTCGTATGGCCGCCATCCAACAGGCGGGCAATGTTCGAATGGTTTAGCGAAGCTAATACATCGCGCTCCTGTATGAAACGCCGGATGATTTGATCGGTGTCCATGCCGCGCTTGATGATTTTAAGCGCGACCTGTTGATGAAACCCCTCGCGTATCGCCAGATAAACGGCGCCCATTCCGCCGCGTCCGACCTCACGCACAATGCGGTACTCTCCGATTATTGTTCCGGGAGTAACCTCGTCAATCGCGACAAGACGCGCTCCCTCAGCGAAAAGGTCCGCTCCAAGAAAGCCGTCACGATTGGCAACATGCGTTGCCGCCAATAGTGCTGCCGCCTCATCACGCAATGCCTGATCTCCCACACACCGCTGCTCCAGCAACTTGTGTTGCTGCTCAGGTCCGAGCCCGAGGGCCGCAGCAAAGATCTCATTCAGCTGCTGCCAACGTGCGGGATCTACCGGGGGAGGTTCCAGCTTCTCGCTCATTGTCTATTTCAATTATTGTTCGGTCAGCGTCTTATAAAGCCATCCACGCGCAAATGACCATTCGCGTTCGACGGTGGCAGTTGAAGTGTTGGTGACTTCGGCGATTTCGGCAATTGTTAATCCGCCAAAGTATTTGAGTTCGACGATCCGGCTCTTTAGTTTGTCGAATTCTTCCAGACGGTGCAACCCCTGGTCGAGTGCAAGCAGATCCAGGGTATTTTCATCCACAACGACAGTGACGTCTTCGAGGGACACTTTTTCGTTTCCGCGGCCACGCTTTTCGGCGCGCTTCGCTTCAGCGTGGTTGACCAATATACGGCGCATCATGTTGGCCGCTAATCCGAAAAACTGAGCGCGATTGCGCCAGTCAACCTGCCTCTGATTAACCAGCCTTAGATACGCTTCGTGGACCAACCCGGTGGGCTGCAAAGTGTGATCGGCACGTTCCTGCTTCAGGTAACTGCGGGCAATGACGCGCAACTCGTCATAGACAAGCGGGAGCAAGGCGTCCAACGCCGCACGGTCGCCCTGACCGTAAGAAACCAGTAGCTGCGTTACATCCCCCATTGGTTCGTTACCTCGTGTTCCGTGTTCTGCGTAGAGAAGACGTTATGTCATGTAGAGTTCCCACGCTATCCGGTCTGGGCCTTTGAAAGCCACGTAGGGCTTGCCGAGCGTCCCATCGAGTTTCACCCCGTGTTTTCGACGCCCCCTTCTGACAACGCGGCGGCGCCCCCCTTAAACTCAACCTCGTCATCGCAGGCCAGCGACATGATCCCCTCCAACCCTGAAGGGGGCCGAACTCGTAGAGATGCTTTCTCTGCTCAGTTACGGCCGCTGCCAAGCCCGGCGAGAAAAGCTTCTACCAGTGCTGCCAACTCCCGCGGTTTCTCAATAGGTACTTCGTGGGAGCTATCTACCAAGGCTAAGCGCGCGCCTGCAAGGGGGGCGACAACCCCTTGACGCAGAACTTCCGGGCTGAAGATCGGATCATGCGCGCCGCCTATGACGAGCGTTGGTGCGCAGGCTCGCGCGAGCTTATCTGTGAAAGACGTGTTGATGCAGGTGCCGAGCGTTTCGTCTAAAGCGCGAAGCGGCACCTTTATCGCATCGTCTAAGAAGCGGCTCATCGCCTCGGGCTCAAGCGGCTCTTTGACGAACTGACTGATCATCTCCCTCATCCGCTCTCTGTCCCCCGCACAGCTTAGAAAGTAGGCGTAGGTCTCAGCGGGAAAAGGAATCTCACTCACGGGAGCGCCGGCGATAAGAATCTGCCCCTCGACGCGCTCCGGGTTCATGCACGAAAGATACTGCGCGAATTTACCACTCATGCTGAAGCCGACGACCACGAATCTTTCGGCCCCTGCGGCGTCGGCGACCGCCAGGGCGTCCCTGGCGATGCGGTCAAGGCTGAATCCGGTCTCGGTTTCGTCTGACGCTCCATGACCTCGCATGTCGAAGGTGATCGCACGCAGGCCAGTCAGATCAAGGTATCTAAGCAGAGGGTCCCAGTACGAGCTTGAGCCGGCCCACCCATGCATGAAAAGAATGTCGCGCTGTCCGTCCCCGCGTGTCTGGTAGGAAATATTAACGCCATCATCGGTGTGAACGGTGGGCATAGCAAATGATCTCCTCCCCGAAAAACCAGGTGGCCGGTGCCGGTCGCGCCGCAAAGGCCGTGAAATGCCACGGGCTTACGATGCCAACCCGACGCGCCGAATTAAGTCTGCGAAGCGCGACTCTGAGTGTATGTGCTCAAGCTCCGGATCGATTTTGATAAGACCCAGCCAGAAGTCACGTTCATCGCCGGCCTTTTCAAGATGCTCGAAGGCTGAATCTTCGTCGCCGAGTCCGGCATAGACCTTTCCGATAGCATATGAAGGTACGTAGCGCTGCCGGGCCAATCGTTTCAGATCTAAGAGCACTTTTCTCGCCTTGTCTTTCATGCCCGCCAACGCATAAGCGTGTCCCAGCGCCGCTGACGGCAGCGGATTGCCTTCGGAGAACTTTGCCGCCTTGATGAGTTCTGCGACGGCCTCCTCAAGTCTTCCCACCTGCTTAAAGGCCAGTCCAATCATCCAATGAGTTACCCAGAGGCTCGGGTCTATTTCCAGCGCTTTGAGGTACATTTCTATTGCCCTGTCATACCGGCGGGCCCAATAGAACACCGTCCCCATATTCGTGGTGATAATAAGCGACAGCGGGTCTACGTCATAAGCCCGTTCGATCTCCGCTACGGCCTCCTTCATCCGGCACGTCGCCGCTAAACTGAAAGAGTACCAGTGGTGGGCCGTCGGGTAGTTGGGGTTTAGTTCCAAAGCGCGTTTGTACTCTCGCTCGGCCTCCCGCCTGTCCCACTCATACACCCATCTGACCGTGGCCAGTGAGCAATGAGCTTCGGCGAGCGCGTCATCGATCTCCAACGCCTTCATAGCCGCCGCTCTAGCTTTCGGGAAAGAGTCGTGCGGAGGGAGCAGAGCTAAATTAGCGAGCACGATGTAGCAGTCGCTCAACCCTGTGTAAGCCAGCGCGTAGGTGGGGTCTATCTCAATTGCCTGCCGAAAGTGCTGGATACCTTTCTTCAGTTCCTCTTCAGTCCTCTTGTTCCAGTAGTAGCGCCCCTTCAGGTATGCGTGATATGCCTCGATGTTATCGGTATATCGCCTCGTCGCTCGCCGCCGCTCTTCCCCTGTCAGATGCAGCCGTAGCCTCTCCACAACCTCGCTCGAAATCTCTTCCTGTAGGAACAAAAGGTCTGACAGCGTGCGGTTGTACTGCGCGCCCCAAAGTTGTGCCCCGTCTGTCGTATCAACCAGTTCAGTACTGACGACCAACTTGTCATCGAGTTGGATAACGCGCCCGAGCAGCAGAGCGCGAACGCGCAACTCTCGCCCGATCTGTTGCGGGTCAACTTCCAGGCTCTTAAAACGAAAGACTGTGCTCCTGGCCAGAACGCGTAGCGGTGAAAGCTGCGAGAGACTGTTGATAATGCTTTCGGTAACGCCGTCGGAAAGGTAATCGAGCGCCGGGTCGGAGTTGACGTTGACGAAAGGAAGAACGGCAAGGGTTCTGATAGTTTCTCCATCCGCAATGGGCTCTTCCCTGAAAGTGATTCGCGCCCGCGCGTCACTTTCCGCCTCCGGCCTTTCGTCCGACAGACCAACACTCTCCACTTCGGCGACGAAACGGTAGCCGCGGCGCGGGACCGTCTCGATGTACCGCTTGTCGGCGGAGTTCCCTCCCAGAGCTTTTCTCAGCTCAGAGATGTTGACCGTGAGGCTGCCCTCCTCGACGAAAGCGTCGGGCCACACCGCTTGCATGAATCGGTCCTTTTCGACGACGCGCGGGCTCTCCCTCAACAGCAGCGTCAAGGTCTCAACGGCCTTCTGCTTGAGCGGCACGTGCTTGCCCTCGCACAGCAGCAGCCGCTCCTGCGTATCAATAGAGAAGGTCCCGAACCTGTAACGGCAGTGCGTCTCTTTCACGGAATAAGAATTAGCTAAGAAACAAGTAGGAAGTAGCAAAGGACTTCCCTGTACCGCTTCGCTTATCTTCCGCAGCACAGTGAACGGAGATCGTCGCAGACGCCGCTCATTCTAATGGCAGGGCCGATCCCAGGCAACACAGAGAACCACGGCAGGTGAGATGAAGAAGAGCAGATCAGCACAAGGCGCAACGGCACGGCCCCAGGTCGTCATCATCAGGCATCCGGGCCTACCGGGATTGAAGAAGTGCCCGGACTGCACAGAGTCAATTGGCTTGGTCACCCCGGAAGAGGCGGCGGCAGTCGTCAGCGTCGACACACGCACGATCTACCGCTGGGTCGAGGCCGGGGCAATGCACTTCATCGAGACGCCCGAAGGGCGACTACTTATCTGTCTTAATCGGCTAGTGCGGCAGCAATGAACCGCTTTGGCCATCACTCTTTCGACTCGAATAGGAGAAAAAATCATGAGAAACAGAATCCGAAACATGGCAGCAATACAGGGCGTGCTCGCAGCCGTCTTTGCGTTGATCTGCACCGTAACAGCTCACGCGCAACAAGTATTGCAGTTCC
>JBGTCM010000318.1:0-5084 GCA_041748795.1 Pyrinomonadaceae bacterium | reverse complement strand
CTTTCATTCCAAATAAGCGTGGGCGCTGGTTTTGTGGAAAGCCAAGCGTGAAGCGCCGCTCCCATTCAGAGATTTAGAAATCCGATGGCAAGGAAATAGAGTCCAAGGTCATACAGGCCAAGAGTGTCCAGGCTGTTCGCGGGAGTATCCGAAACATGGGTACTGAGTCCTATGGACAGATCGGACATTAGCCACAAAGAACTTCCCAAAAAGATCGGGACATGAGAGGTGGACATGACGACATTCGAAACTATGAGAATGGCGAAATACGATGCCTCAACTATGCGCTGAACTCCCTTAAGTTTGGGAAGCACCCAACGAAGGACGAAGATCGCTATCACAATATTAGTCAACGAGAGAGGCATAAGGATGCGCCCCGGAAGTGGCTTGCCCAGGCAGGCAATTGAGAAGCAGACCAGTGCCGCTGCAAACGATACCGCCCCAAGTTCAAAAGCCAGGGGAGCCTTCTCTTCGGGAAGATCCAAAAGAATATCGCCGGCTGCGCACAACAGGAACGCCAGCGCGACCAGAGACTCTTGCAAATACAAAGAGAGTCCCGCCAGAAATAAAGCCGGCGCCGCCTTAATCAGCGCTCGAAGAAAGACGGGTAACGATCTCGACACCGTGGTCTTGGTGAGTTGAGTGAAGACGGCGAGGACAACCAGCACAAAGAAAACTAAAGTCCACGCGAGTGAGTCTCTGATGAGGAAATTGAATGTCATGGCAGTGAGTCCTGACTATTGATTGTAGATACGATTCACCGTTGTCCTCCTGCCGGCGTTTGATTGGTCGCCGCGCTATGGGACGGGGTAGAGAGAAAAACTGAGAATGTTTTTCCGCGATTCCCTGAGTTCGGATGTGGAATACTATCATCCCAAACCGCTTTTAAAGAGGTTTTATTACTCGAAGTGGTAAGTTTCCGCGACGAAGAGCGGGGGCAAGCCCTCCTTCCTTACCTGAGATCACCACAGGCTTTTGTTATCAACTGCAGAGTTTTCCACTTATCAGCTGAAGAGTCGTCGAGCCTCTAAACGGCTGAGAATTAGCGGAACGGAAGCCGGTAGCGGCCCACTGTGCTTTCACCAATGCTGCCGAAGTAAAGCGAGCCGTTATGCTCCAAGGCGTTGGCGATTTGGGCATAACACTGCGGTGAGCCATCCTGCAGGTTGTCGACAACCTTCCCATTCACATCCAGGCCTAACACAAAGCTATATCGCTTCGGTGCG
The DNA here is from genome assembly GCA_041748795.1 of Pyrinomonadaceae bacterium. Lineage (GTDB taxonomy): Bacteria > Acidobacteriota > Blastocatellia > Pyrinomonadales > Pyrinomonadaceae > PSRF01. The sequence goes on along the minus strand of JBGTCM010000318.1, from coordinate 3,858 downwards.
GGTTGAAGGAATGTGGGCAGACGCAGCACGACCTTCCGCAGATATGGATGAGGCAGCAGTTTGTCCAGAGTTTTGTCGCGAGGTGTTACGAGAGCTAACCAGAATTTGTCCCGGCGGTTTGACGAGATACCGTCCGGGAAGCCGGGTAAGTTGTCGATAAAGATCTCCGAGCGTCCATACTTCGGATTACCGATCCAGTCTCGACTCTGGACAAAAAATACCTCGGTAGGGTCTTTGTTCAGCCAAACACGATGTACACGATACTTACCCGTCTCGACTACCAGGACAAACGACTGGTCTGGACTTACCGCAACGCCATTCGCAAAATGCAGATGATTTAGAAGGGTTCGTGAGGCCCTTGTCTTCGGGTCATAGGCAAGCAGCCTCCCGTTTGGCCCATGCTCCATCAAGTCTGCCTTGTAATTGGTGAGCGGAAACTTGTAGGAGGCATCCGTAAAGTAAATGGTGCCATCCGCGGCCACATCGAGGTCGTTAGTACATTTGAAAGGCACGCCATCGGCCTCGGTGCTCAAAACGCTAATGGTTGCGTCCTTCGCGATCGACAGTAAACCCTGGATCGCATCGGCCACAATCAGGTTGCCGCCGGCGTCAAAGATCATCCCTAATGGCCGGCCGCCTGTGTTAGCGAATACCTCGTGCCTGGCGCCATCCGCCTGAACACGCACGATGCGTCCGTCGTCCATTCCCGCGTAGATACGATTCTCAGCATCGATCGCCACATCCTCAGGAGCGAATCCTTCGCCGAGGGATATTTTCTCAACCGGCGAAAGCAATGAGTTCTGCTGATATGGTCCGGTCAAAGCCGGCGAGGGCGGAGGGTCCCAAGCGACTGGTGATATCGGAACAGGCCACAAGAGCAAATAAAGAATTACTACACCGATGACAACGGCGAGAACGAGTAAGAGTTTTTTCATTAGGGGACCGCGGGTGGTCTATCTTTCGCCGCGCGCCTTTTGCACTTTGCTTTGCATATCGACTGCGAGTTTGCGAATACCCGGCTGGTCCATAGGCTCGATTAATCGCAAAGCCTCGTCGAGGACGCGTCGCTGATACTCAGGGAAGTTTGGCAGGCCGGCAACGCTGCCGAGTTCGCCTTCGTAATGTGCCGCGCGAGGAGGCCGCACACCCTGCACCACGTCGTGTGCCACTGCGAGAGTCATTGTAGGAATCCCATCGTCCTCGAGTGCGCGGGCGATCAATGAGACCGATTGATGGCAAAGCCTTGACGCGGGGATCAGCAAAGCCGCCTGGGCCTGATATCGTTTGACACTCTCCACCAGACGCGGGGCCATTTCTTCCGCCAGTCGCGCCGCATCCGGAATGAAGCCGCAAAAACTCCAAAACACCGAATTAAGCTGACCGATGATTCCATTGCTTTCAAACTCAAACAGACGCGCAAGCGGCAATTGCGAATTCATGTCCTGCTCAACTGCGGAGGGGTTGTAACCGCGCGCGGCAAATTTCAAATCCTCCGCCTCGACCTGCGCGGGGATTTCCCGAAAACTAAGATCGCCGCCCGGCGCCGAAGTATCGAAAGGATCGGTGCCGTCGAGATAGGCTCCCGCTGACGAAATAAGGGCCAGATTCATCATTGGCAGTGCGCGTCGCGCGGGTGCAAAAGGTGCGCGCTGGTTCTTCACGAAAGGGTAGGAATCGTCAACGTCGCCAGCGGACGCACTGCCCTTCTTTTGCCAATCGGAGTAGCTCCTGCGCCATTCCTCTGGATGTTCAATGATTTCCAAGTCAGTCCCTTCCTGCTTCGACCCGATTACCCACAACAAAGAAGACGATTAGGCCGGCAATAATAGCAATAGAAAGCGCTGCGACAGAATAGCCGTGCAAAGCGGCGAAGGCCACTCGATTAGCGTCCGCCAGAGACACCTGATCGATAGGGATTCCCATCGCCTGACGCAGCGTGCGCATTCTAGCGGCTATTACCCATTGGCCGGCGCCGGTCGCGAGCGCCATGAGACCCAGCAGAACGATTTGAACTATGTAAGCTCGCCCGCCATATCTTTTGCGGATGGCGAAAGCGACGAAGATGGCGAGCAAACTGATGAAAAACCCTGAGGTATTCACAACCGAAAGAGTGCGGTTCACAATGGCGCCGGCAATCTCAGTTGCGTTGGGGACATTGAAAGATCTCAGAACACTAAACGCACTGGGCGCGACGGCACCACTAAAAAATATCGCCGCACCGACCCAAGCGCCGATCAGTAACACTCTTACTTTGTTCAGTGTATTGCTCATGAATCGTAATCGGAGAGTTCTCGTAGTAGCGATATCCGTGGTGGCTCAATCCGTGGCGGCGTTAACTCGCGCGGATCGGCTGCAGTCAATAACCACGAAAGAGAACGGTCAAGTTGCTGCTGGTAGTTAATCAAATCCAGTGACATGAAAACGTTGGTTCCCAGCTTCTCAAATTTCTCTTTTGCTCGAGTGTACATTTGGCGAGCGGCGCCGGGTCTCCCAATTTCCAGATGATGAAATGCAACTGCCGACTGAATCATGGCCTGTAGAAATAGTTTTTCCTGCGGGCCGACTTCGCCCATCCAACGTTCTTCCCAAACGTCGTGAGCAGCATGAAACTCGCCGGCATTATAGAGGTCGATGCCGGCAATGTATTCGATCGGATACGCCGCGATGTGATCGTCGGTGTAAGGCTGATCATGAGCGGTGGGTTCAATAGTCTTCGTATTCATGTTCAATCAACGGATGAAAAACCACGGTTCCGGCGGCTTTGCCGCTAGCCGTGCGGAAAGGCTCAGCCTTTCCAACAATCATGACTTTTTCTTTGAGGCTCTGCCTCCAATTCTGATAGAGGAATAGCCTCACATCTTGTTATCGGCCTCCGGAAAGGCTGAGCCTTTCCGCACGGAGTACGGCAAAGCCGCGATCGTCTACTTCATCCCTCATCTCCCCTGCAGGCGTGCGGCAACTACTTTCGCGGCGGTTGCGCCAGAGCCACTCGCGCCGCTGATTGTAGGCGCCAACGGATTGGAAACATCTCCGATAGCAAACACATTCGCCACGGACGTTTCCTGTTGGCTCGTCACGACAACATAACCCAGCTCATCCATATCAACCTGACCTTGAATGATTTCAGTGTTTGGCTCAACGCCGATTCGGATTGCCACGCCGCGCACCGCCATCTGAAACGGTTTCAACGCATCCTTGCGTCTAATCTCAACCGCCTCAACTTGATCGTTACCCATGATCCGGTTAACAACCGATTCGGGGAACACGGTAACTGAATGTTCGGACTTGAGTCTCTCGGCGAACTCACGACGCGCCTTCAAAGATTTGCTGCGATGGATCACGGTTACGGTTGGACAAACCTCGGCAAGCAAGAGGGCGTTTTCCGCCGCCGCGTCCCCACCACCGATTACACAAACGTCCTGACCGGCAAACTTCGCGCGGTCCCGCGTGGGTGATTCGATAATCCCACGGCCTGCAAACTCCGTCTCGCCGGGAATCCCAAGCTGTCTGCGTCTAACTCCCGTGGCGACGATAATCGAGATCGTCTGGAGTTGCTCGCCGCTGCGCAGCACAATTTTCTTAGCTTTCAAGTCAACGCTTTCAATTTCCACCCCGGTCCACAAATCGAAGTCGGCGTCGTTCACACGCTCGGCAAATTTCTCGAGAAACTCTTTGCCGTTACTGGCGGTAACACCCGGGTAATTTCCGATCGGTCCATGAATGGAATGAAGTTGGCCGCCCACTCGCTCGTTGTGTTCCAGCACAAGCGTATCGAGACCAAGTTCATCGCACCAGAGCCCCGCCGAGAGACCAGCAGGGCCGGCGCCAATGATGATCACGTCATGCATGAAGACTTCT
>JBGTCM010000317.1:0-14002 GCA_041748795.1 Pyrinomonadaceae bacterium | reverse complement strand
GACTTTGCCTCTTCCGCGGACTTGGCGCGCAGAATGTAAATACCGACGAGGTCTCCATGATCAGCCAGTGGCCCCGCGATCACCGCTTTGCCGGTATCAAGCAATGACACGACATGAGCTACGTGTCCCTTCTCCACCTCGGGACTCATCCCCTACGCTGACCACTTCGGACCGCGCATCTATAGCGCCATGTGAAACTCGACCATTTTTGGCGCAGGCTCTTTTTTCTCCTGGGCCTGGATTAGTGTTGGCATGGCCACGAAAGAAAGGAACAGCGTGATTAGAATGCTTTTCATAGTTTTCCCTGAGATCAAAATCATACGTTCCTACTCGCCGCCAAGACGCCAAGAGCGCCAAGCCGGAAGGGGTGGTCAGAAGTATCGAACGCGAATTGTCTACCAGCTTGCTTGGCGCTCTTGGCGCCTTGGCGGCTAGCTTTTATTGGACCACTGCGGTTTTCACAGAGACGACGGGAGGCAAACTTTCCATGATTGCGTTCCACGACTCGCCCGCATCGCGCGAGCCAAACAACTTGCCACTTCGAGTGCCGAAGTAAAGTCCCGTCGGTTTCAAGTCGTCCGCTGCAAGTCCATCACGCAGGACTGTCTCAAGCGCATTCTCCTGCGGCAATCCATTCGATAAAGCATTCCATGAGTTGCCGTCGGCATTCGTGCGATAGACGCGCAGCTTCCCTTCCGGCGTACATCGAAACTCATCAGACTCAAGCGGGATGATAAAGAAACTCGCCGGATCGTTGGGATCCACTTCCAACGCAAAACCAAAATCTGACGGCACGCCCTTCGCGACGTCGGTCCAGGAATCGCCGCCGTCTTCGCTCTTGTAAAGGCCCCAATGGTTTTGCAAAAACATTCGCTTGGGGTTCGAAGGATGAAACGCGATCTTGTGAACACACTGTCCCCATTCCGGATACTGTTGATCCGGCGGAAGGAACTGCGCCCGCACGCCCTGGTTTCGCGGCTGCCAATTCTCACCACCATCGTCGGTGCGATAAACGCCGCCCGTTGAAATCGCTACAAATACGCGCTGCGAGTTTGAAGGGTCGGGCAGGATTGTGTGCAGACATAGACCGCCGCCACCCGGCATCCATTGCGACCGGTGCGGATGGTCGTACAACCCTTGCACCAGCGACCAGGTCTCGCCTGCATCTGTCGATTTAAACAGCGCGGCCGGCTCTACCCCGCAATAAAGTGTGTCGGGTTCATCGGGATGGCCCAAGGCAATCTGCCAGATCTGTTTCACCGCATTATCGGCGCCTTCAGGAAATTTTACGCCGTAAGCTTCCGGCTCAGTCCAGGTCTTGCCAAAGTCGTCAGAGGAACTGAGGTAAGAACCCCAATAAGAACTGTTAACTGCCGCCCATAAACGATTGCGCCCGTTTCGATCGTCATAGGTCAGCGCGTAAATGGCGCGACCCGGAAAATACGGTCCGCCTACATCCCAGTTTTGGCGCGAGGGATCTGAGCGAAGCACAAAAGCGCCCTTCATGGTGCCGGCAAGAATCATTACGTCGCCCGGTTTAGTGTCGACATGCGTTGTGGTAGGCATAGGAACTCCGCTGAACTTTGAATGAATTTCGGGTGCCGCATTATATCCGCAGATTAAGCGGAGTTACAGAACGGCGGCCCCGCGGGTGTCGGGTGTCGGGTGTCGGGTGTCAGGAAGAAGTTAGTAAGAGTTATACCAACCAGGTAACAAGTCTAAACCCGACACCCGACACCCGACACCCTCTATCCCTTCTCAAGAATTCTTCATTGATTCACACTTTATAAAAGCATTCACAAAACTGCGGAGGCACTGAAGGGCAACGGCGGGTAAAGTCCCCGACTGCCTTTCCCCGGGTCCGTCTTCATGGCCATCGAAGTTACATCAATCCCCGACAGATTCGGACTGCCCCCGAGCAGGCAAACACTCCGATGCTTCAGATATGACGCTTCATCTAGTCGCGTTCGAGTAGTTTTTCGATCTCTCTTTTGCCTCCTGATTTGCGCTCTGGTTGTAGGCGGCGATTCTCTTTTACGGTCTTACAAATATTACTCAAGGATCGTCGATGCGCGATTGGCCAGTGGTTACCTCACCAGTCGTCCAGGAATCTACGCTGCGCCGAGACTAATCCTTCGCGGACAAAAATTATCAGCAACGGGTTTAATCAAATCTTTGCGACGCGCGGGTTATGTCGAAGCGAAGGGCAGCAACGTCTGGAGCGGTACCTTCGTCGAAAGAACCTCGGTGATTGAGATCCGCCCGCAGCGTATTAATGCCGGCAGGCCTTCCCTCGTACGCGTCACATTTGACGAAGCTCATCGAATAGCTGAACTAACGGGAGACAATCTTCCTCTCGAACAGTTTGCCCTCGAGCCCGAGGCTCTATCAAACGACCTTTCCTTCAAGACCGGCAAACGTGAGACGCTCTCCTTTTCGGAGATTCCGCCCGTACTGGTCCACGCGATTCTCTCAATAGAAGACCGGCGCTTTTTTGAGCATTCCGGTCTGGATGCGTTTGGTATTGCGCGCGCACTAATTAGAAATGTAAACGACGAACGTGCTGCCCAGGGCGGCTCCACCATCACGCAACAGCTGGTCAAAAACACTTATCTGTCCCCGGAGCGAACGCTCCGACGCAAGTATGCCGAGGCGATGCTGGCGATTGCTCTGGAGCGCCGGCTCACCAAGCAGGACATTTTTGTGCTTTACTGCAACGAAATTTACCTGGGCCAACGCGGCGCTGTTGCGGCGCGTGGTTTCAGAGAAGCCGCGCATCTCTACTTTGGCAAAGAGCTAAAGCAAGTCTCACTTTCCGAAGCCGCCATACTCGCGGGGATGATTCAAAGCCCGGGCCGCTACTCGCCTGTACAAAACGCCGAAGCCGCGCAGGCCCGCCGCAACGTCGTGCTGGATGCGATGATGCGTAACGGTTGGATCACCGCGGCGGAACTCGACGCCGCCGAAAAAAGGCCTGTCGTTGTGGCCACCGGCGCCGATACAAACTCGCTGGCGCCGTATTTCGTCGACTACGTGAATCGATACTCGGCTCGAGAAGATCACCAAACCGTCAATAACAGAACCTACACGACAATCGATCTCGATCTGCAACAACTCGCCGAGACGGCCCTGGCGCGTCAGTTAGACAAACTCGACACTGGATCGCCGAATCGCAAAGCCAGACCTCAGGCGGCCCTGGTTGCTCTCGATCCGCACACAGGCAATGTGCTGGCAATGGTTGGTGGGCGAGACTACGCCGAGTCACAACTCAATCGCGCTACCGACGCGCGACGCCAGCCGGGCTCCACTTTCAAGCCGTTTGTTTATGCGGCGGCACTCGAAGATGGAATGTCGCCCGTGCGAACATTCGCGGATGGACCACGGGAGTTTGTGTACGATCGCAACAAAACCTATCGCCCAGCTAATTACGGTGCCGCTTACTCGATGCGCGAGGTGCCGATGCGCACGGGGTTAGTCAAATCGCTCAACGTCGTCACGGTTGACGTTGCTATGCAAACAGGTTTGGCGCGCATCAGTAATTTAGCGGAGAAGTTTGGACTTCCGAGACCTGAAAAATATCCTGCGCTGGCCTTAGGAACCAAGGAAGTAACACCGCTCGAGTTGGCCGCTGCTTACGCGAGCTTTGTAAACGGCGGCCGGCGAGTCGAGCCAAAAGTAATTGAAAGCATTGGTGAACCACCGGCCACGCATGCCTCGGGCCAGGTTGACGAGCAAGTCGTTAGTCCAACCACGGCCTATATGATCACAAACATGTTGTCGGCTGTCGTGGACCATGGCACCGCGCGCGCCGCGCGCGACCTTTTGAAAACCACAGCCTTCGCAGGCAAAACCGGGACTTCGAGAGATGGGTGGTTTGTGGGTTATACACCCAACCTGGTTTGCGTGGTTTGGATTGGATTTGACGACAACCAGCAGCTCGGACGTACCGGCGCGGAAGCTGCGCTGCCGGCCTGGGTGGATTTCATTAAAGGCGCTGTAGAGTTAAAACCGGAATTGGGTGGCAGAAACTTTGAGTGTCCGGAAGGAATCAGGTTTGTAGAAATTGATTCTAATGATGGCTCACTCTCTACGCTGTCTTGCCCACATCGGGAGTTGATTGCAGTTACTGATCGACTCGCTCCCAATCTTGAATGCTTCGTTCACGGAAACCTGCCACCGGCGATTGAGAGTGCCGGAGGCGATTCTCAATCAAGCGAACCCATGATCGTTGCGCATCACCGCGAACCAGCAAAAATTAAAAGACTCATTCTCACCCTGCCTTCAGGAAGGTTTCGATCCACCCGAATCGACATCGATCGCAAGGGAAAACGAACGCTCGTGAATGATCTTCGCTAGCTTGTGTCCTACCAGATCATCCGCAGATTACGCGGATTCAAAGAAAAGGGACTTAACTGGTCTAGTAATTTCTTCCTGGAATCTGCGTAATCTGCGTCATCTGCGGATAAGATCAAGCCTTCTCCAAAATCACTTGCGCGATCGCGTGTTCGGTTGTGTGCGACATCGATAAATGAGCGAGGGTGGCGCCGGATTTTTCGAAGAGCTCCTGCACCGGACCGTGGAGGATCAGATACGGCGCCCCCGAGTCACGCGAAGCGATCTCCACGTCCTGCCAACTGATTCCGCCACTCCATCCCGTTTGCAAAGCTTTTAGTGCTGCTTCTTTTGCCGCAAAGCGCGCGGCATAATGCTGCGCGGCCACCGCGCCGCGACTGTCACAGTAGGAACGCTCCGCCGGCGTGAACACGCGCTCGGCGAAACGCGGCGTGCGTCCGAGCACTTCGCGAATTCGCCCGACTTCGATAATGTCTATCCCGATGGAAACAATCATAAGCGATGAAGATTTGGAGCCTGCCGGCTTCTACTGGCGCGAGACCAGCGGCGTTCGAGCTCTGATTTGCGCGCCGCTCGAGCAAGCCGGTTTCGCCAACGGATTTTCAACTCGCGGCGGCGGCACCAGCCAGATGCCCGAAAACTCCCTTAACCTCGCCGGCTTCAATGAAGACGATGCAGAAAACATTCTGGAGAATCGTCGCCGCTTTCTCAAGCTCTTCGATGGCGATTGGCTGCTGGCGGGGTGCTGGCAGGTCCATGGCTCCGACGTAAGAATCGTCGAAAATGCCGCCGACGCAAAGCCCGCGGAGGACTCGCGCGGTGACACAATTTACTGCGATGCGATTGTCAGCGACGCGCAAGGCGTGCTCGCCGGTGTGAAAACTGCGGATTGCGTTCCAGTGCTAATCGGTGATCCGCAGACCGGGGCTTTCGCGGCGGTCCATGCGGGATGGCGCGGCACGCTCGCCGAAGTTGCCGGCAAGACACTGGCACGAATGAAAGCTGAATATCAAACAAAGCCCGAAGATGTGCTCGTGGCAATCGGTCCAGCGGCTGGATCTTGTTGCTATGAAGTGGGGCGCGACGTTATCGACGCCTTTAGTAGCGCATTCGCCAAGCATGGGAACCTGTTCAAAGAAACTCGCGAAGACCATGCCTGCATCAATCTGCTGCAGGCGAATCGCACGCAACTGATTTCAGCGGGTGTTCGTCCGGACATGATCTTCACCGCGCCACTCTGCACGATGTGCCGCACGGATCTATTTTTTTCTTATCGGAGGGAGAAGAACGTATACGGCAAGGTCGGGCGGCTTATGTCGGTAATCGGCAGGCGCGAAGTTTAGAGTACAAGCTTCAGCTTGCGTTCTTCCTCGCCAAACGCAACCTGAAGGTTGAACTCTGAACCTCGCGCCTCTCACCAGCCTACTCTACGTTCAGCCACAGACTCACATCTTTATTCTGTGGCGGAAAGCACACCTCATCGCTACAGCTCTGATATCGCAAACGCGCTTTCAGCTCGGCAGAGTTTGATGAAAAAGCCGCCGGAACCATCACCGTAAAACGTATCGTGGTCCGTCCTTCGAAAACCGCGACTTTGTTTTTCGAAAACTTCAGCGTCCGCAAAAGTGGTCGTGGGTAACTTATTGGGCCAACCCTGATTCCACCGGGGGCTTCGATTTTGAGTTGTGTGGGAATCAAAAATCTCTCCAGAGGCCTGTTGGAGTTGACGTGATAGCCATGCGGAATGTCCATCACGATGGTCCCCCGGACTGTTCGGCCTTTGCGCACCTTACTCGGTGAAAGCGAACCGTTGACACCAATATTCGGAGCCGACTGTGGCGTGGGCGTCGAATACAGAGTTGTAGGAAGAACCAGAAAAGCCAGGATTAGTACGAACTGTGTTAATCGTAAAAGTTTCATGCGTTTTTTTCCTATGTCCCGATTGATTGCGGAATGCTTTGAATATTGGTTGTCTCACGCCGCGCGGCCAGCTGGCCGCAGGCTGCAAAGATGTCGCGGCCTCGAGGGCGGCGGATAAAGGCGCGCACGCCTTTCGACTCCAGAATTGATTTGAATTGTTCAACCCGGTAAGCAGGGGATGGATGATAAGGCAGCGGATCCGCCGCATTATGTGGAATCAAATTCACCTTCGCCCGCAGCGCGTGCCGGTTGAGCAGGTTTGCCAATTGCCGCGCATGCTCGTCTGAATCGTTAACGCCGTCCAGCATTACGTACTCGAACGTAAACAACTCACCGGGCTTCAAAGTCTGCTCAAACTCTTTGCAAGCGGCCAGCAATTCTTCCAGGGGCCACTTCTTATTGATCGGCATAAGCTCGTTACGCAGCTCGTCAGTTGGCGCAGCCAGCGAGATTGCCAGATGAGGTCGCGCTGCAATCGTGGCGAGCTCACGAATACGCGGCACGATCCCGGCGGTTGAAACTGTGACGCGATTCGGCACGATAAAGAGCCCTTGCGGATCAGACATTATTTCGAGCGCCTTCATCAGCGACTCGAAATTCAAAAATGGTTCACCCGCGCCCATGCCCACTAAATTTGTGCCGTGGGGCAGCTTATCGCCAACACCATAGACGTCGTTGAGCACGAGGATGATTTGTTCGACAATTTCACCGGCCGTCAGCGACCGCAGCAAACCTAGCTGCGCAGTCAGACAAAACGTGCACTGCAGCGGACAACCGGATTGCGACGAGAAGCAGATCGTATCGCGGCGTTCTTCGGGAATGAAAACTGTCTCGACCGGAAGGTTGTCATGGGTCTTCATCAAATAGCGGCGCGCACCGTCTTCAGAAACATAACGGGATTCAACCGTAAGCGTTGATGCGGTCGCCGTTTCGCTCAACCTGGCGCGTAAGGCCTTGGGCAGGTCTGTCATCTCCTCGAAATTACTTAACCGCCGATCATGCAGTCGGGAAAAAACCTGGCGTGCCCGATAAGACGGTTGACCCGCTTGCTGCATGAAGCAAGCAAGTTCGCCCTGGGTCAACCCCGCAAGATTTGTCCGCTTTTCCATTTGGTTCAATTCTAACATCCGCTGGATTTAGCCAGTACCGGCGCCGCACGGCTGGTGAGCTTTTGTAACGCAAACTGGTATTTTGCGGACGGTCGGATTACACGCAGCATCGCGTTTAACCAACGATCCGCAAACTAACAGTTTGCGTTACGAAGGAACCAATACTAAGACGCGTCTGAGGAGAAGGTGGTTGGGCGACGTTTCGACTGGCAAAATAAAAATGGTGAATGACACTCGCCATCCACCATTTCCGCTCTTGAACTTAGTTCTTAGTTCTTAGTTCTTTGCTCTTTGCGCTTCGCTCTTTGCTCTTTGCTCTTTGCCCTACTGCACCGTGAATTTTGCGGTCGGCGTCAGAGCCTGACCTGAAACGCGATCACGGATGCGAATTGCCAGCTCGTATTCCCCCGGCGGTAAACCACGTGAATCAATCAACTTTGCCAGCGTCAATCTCTGACCGGCATCGCTCATACCGCGCCAGTCTTCCGTTTGCTTCCCGAGTTCTTTACCATCTTTGAGAAGCGCGTATTCAACGTCGACCGAAGGACGCAGCGTGGTCTGATCAATTCCGGCGTTGTACACCTGCAAATAAACACCAATCGGGTTACCGCGACGGTAGACGCCGGACACGTTTGGGATAACCTTCTGCTGACCGATCACAAACTGGCCCACGGCTGGCTGGTCGCCAAGGTCTTCCAGTTTCGAAGCTAACACCAGCGTCGAAGTTGAGAGCTTTTGCGGATCGTATTTGGGAACGGTGAAACCGATGTGCCGTACGCCTGTGGCACCGGAGGCCACATCGCGAACAATGACGTCCACTTTGTAAGTGCCCGGCGCCAGCGCGATGGCCTTCTGATACGCGGATTTCCGATCCTTGGCGTCGGTCAACTCCTGAGTCGTTGCCGTCGTGATCACCGGATCTTCAAAGGTCCCCGAACGGCGTCCCGCGACTGAGGTAATCCTTCCAAAGATGTTTATGCGGGCTTCCTGGAGGCCGCCGCTATCCTGAAATACCAGATCTTTGTTTTCAGTTTGAATCGTAAAAGCGGTGATTACACGTTCGTCCGACTGCCGGAAAAAGTCCACCCGGATATCGAAATTGAGGGGATTGTCCTCGATGACAGGTGTGTTGACCCTGGATGCCAGGTCATTGAATTTTACTTGCGGCGGACGCTGAAGATCGGCCAGCAGTTGAAGACGTGAGAAAGGGCTATCCTGTTCACGTTGATAGCCATTCATCCCATTATTCACACCCGTAATTCTGTCCGCCTTATTGCTAAGACCAAGCTGCTCCGAAAGCGTCAGGCCGGCCCCTGGCACCATCAACATCGCGTCCTTCTCGTCGGGGCTGCGCGCAATACGATACTCGCCACTCCCTGTAGGATCGACGAATTCGATTTCTATTCCGGACCCAACGCCGGCCAGATAACGGTAAAACCAGATCTCAAAGGGATAAGTCGTAGTGGAACCACCGCCGTGATAGGAAGGACGGTTGTAACTCCCGCCCATCGGATGGGTCTCTCTCTCGTCGGGCTTGCCATACATGATCCATATTCGGCCACGATCCGTTTTCCAACCCGGAATGCCGGAAGCGAAGTGCTCATTCGCGTAGGCAATGCGCTCGTAGTATTCCTCTTTGAATTCGTTCTCATCCGTGTCCGGATCGGGGTCGCGACGCCGCCAAAACTCTTCAATAAACTTTTCGCGCTCGTCGTCCGTTTGCAGCCGTTTGAATGCCCGGCGCTCTTCGTCGGTAATGACGTAGGTGACGTCCTTTTCCAGCCAGTCTTTGTACGCCTTTTTCAACTCCGTCTTGACGTTGCGTGGCTTATCCATCGGATCCTGGCTTTGCCTCGGGTCTTGCGCGAAGCCGGGCAAGGAAGCGCCAGCCAGAAGTAGGGGAAGAATCGCCAAGCGTAGAGCGGCTTTCTGGAACGACATAACTAAACTCCTAACAAATGTGTTTGAGACTCAACACGATACGGCAGCAGGATCGGGCCCCGATGCGGAAGCACCGGATTCTAAGGTTTCACCGAGAACACAGTCAAGATGCCGGAACGCCGGTGTTTCGTTGCCTTTTTGGGGGCCGCAAACGGGCCCAAATAATTCCGGCTAAAGCCAGTTATCCTTGTAAAGCAAATTGTTAGTTTGCTGTAGCTGTCGCAGAGGCTTGTCTCAATTACCCACGCTTATTCGGTCCGATCCACAGTTTGTGTGACACCTCGCTTGCCAATCTCTCAGGAAGCGGTGCGTGGGCGGCTAAATATCCAGGCCACGAAGATGGACACCACGTAAAGGACAATCATCGGGGCCGCAAACAGAAGCATGTTTGGGATGTCGCTGGTCGGCGAAATTAAGGCGGCGGAAATGAGAATAACGATTAGCGCGGTCTTCCAAATTCTAACCAGAAACCTTGCCGTAACCAGTCCGATACGCGCCAGTACGTAAGTGACTGCGGGCATCTGGAAAACGATTCCCATACCCAGCATGACCAGAATTATGAAGTCGAAATAGTCGTCGGCCTTCAAAAGAAGTCGGAAATCCGAGCCCAGGCCCAGCAGATATTTTGCGGCTGGCGGAAAAATAATTTTATAGGCAAACATTGCACCCAGCACGAACGAGATCGACGATAGGGCAATGAAAGGCGTCACGTAAGCACGCTCGTGCGGGTAGAGGCCCGGCGATACGAAGCCCCAGATCTGCCACAACAGAAATGGAATGGACAGCGAGAGTGCCGCATATAGCGAAACTTTTACGTAAAGAGCAAACGGCTCCATGGCACTGGTGACGATTAATTTGTCGCTGGTCCCCGAAAACTGCTCAGACGACGCTGCGAAATCTACCGGGAGACGGACACCCTTGGGAATGATGGTGTTTCCGGCATAGAGCGGTTCCTCGGTAAACAAACCCAGATTTCCCTGTGCACCTCTGACGGCCCGAGCCAGTACTGAAACACCCGCCGGAATCACAATGTTTCCCATCTTCGTTTCCTGCGGGAAGATGTAGCGTCCAACTTCATTTTCCTGGACCGAGGTCAACGGCAAAATTTTTTCATTGCCGGTCAACCCGTTAATAGGGACCTGTTGCCTTTGTGCTTCAGCGAGAGCTCGCTCTACAGGAACTGCAAGAAACGCGTAAATCCGATCCGAAACAAACCAGCAAGCCATACCAGCAATAAACACAAACAGGACTGAGCGAATCAGACGACTACGCAGTTCGTCCAGATGTTCGAGAAAGGACATCTGGCCGCCGAGGTCATCTTCCTGGCCTTTACCTTTGGTGAGTGGTCTAAGAAATGTTGACATTAAGTTGGTGTGAACCCACTAACTTCAGAGCCACTCGCGTTTCGGGAGCGGTTCCGCCGGTCCAACCGTATCTGTTTGGCTGGACGAAAGGTCGACGCCGTTGGATTGCCGGGGAACGACGCGCTCAGGCGCGACCGCCTCAACGGTTGGCGTTGTGAATAGCTGGTTATCGTCCTGCGTTTCCTCGTTGCTCAATATTGAATTGTTAGCTGGGGAAAAATCTGGCTCCAGATCGAGGTGGGACAACTTCAGTTCTTCGAGGCTCACTTCTTTTTCCCAGGTTCGCTTGAAGTCTTCAGACGCGCGACGGAAGCTGGCGAGGTTTTTGCCGACGGTGCGGCTGAGCTGGGGCAATTTGCGAGGCCCGAAAAAGACCAGCGCCATTACCAGGATGAACGCGAGTTCAGTGCTTCCCAGCGACTCGAGAATCAGAAAAACCACTTGTGCAAATACCTCTCAGCGGCGTAGTCCAGCAAAGCTTCTGTGAACTTTGACGATTGTACCCTGTGCCTCTACAAACCTGAAACTTCAAGCGGAGAGGCTTCTTGACATGTCCTTCCCGTCTCCCGCAACCTTGCTCCCGATCACAAGATCCAGAACACACGACAGTTTTTATGGCAGTTTCAACCAACCACGCAGCTGAATTACCCGACGCTGAGATTGGTTCGCTCGAGCGATTGGCGTCCGTCGCTGAACAGGTGGCATCAACCACTAAAAAACTCGCGAAGGCCGCTTTTTTGGGCGGCTATCTCAGGCAACTTGAAGACGTGGATTTAAGCCGGGCCGCTCGCTACTTTGCTGGTCACCAGTTCGCTTCAAACGATTCACGAACCACGAATGTGGGTGGCAGTATTATCTCAAGCGCACTCAGCGAGGCCACCGGGTTAAGTCTTGAGACGTTAGCGCCGATCTATGTACGGTTGGGCGACCCCGGTGAAACAGCCTATGAAGCTGTCAAAGAAGCGAATCGCTTCCAGCAGCCAACGATTACTCTCGCTGAGACTGAATCAATCATCACTCGGCTGAGTGAAACGCGAGGCATCAAAAACAAGTCGGCAATCTTAGTGACTGTCTTGAGTCACGCTACCCCGCTTGAAGCAAAATACCTAATCAAGCTGCTTGCCGGTGACTTAAGAATCGGTCTTCGCGAAGGCCTGGTTGAAGATGCCATTGCGCGAGCCTTTGAGCAGCCGCTGGCAAAGGTCGCCCAGGTGAATATGTTGCTTGGTGACATCGGGGAAACGGCCGTGCGCGCGCGGCGAAACGATCTTGACGACGTCGGTCTGCGACTCTTTCATCCCATTAAATTCATGTTGGCAACCCCAGCCGTGGACTTGGCCGACATCGCCAGAACCATGCCGGACGATTTTTTTGTTGAAGACAAGTTTGATGGAATCCGTGCTCAGGCGCATACAAAGGACGGACGCGTCGCAATCTATTCGCGGACGATGGACGAGATCACACATCGTTTTCCCGAACTGCTCGAACCTCTTCAGAACCTTGGCAATGACGCTGTAATTGATGGTGAGATCGTACCGGCGCAAGGTGATCGGATTCTACCGTTTAGTGAACTTCAAAAACGGCTGGGAAGAAAAACAATCGGCGATGATCTTCTAAAGGAAGTGCCGGTGATTCTGGTGGTTTACGATCTTTTCTACGCCCGCGGACAGGTCTTGTCTGACGTGCCCCTCGAGGAGCGACGGAAGATCCTGGATGAGATAATCCCCGCGGAGGGGATCATTCGAGCGTCGGTGGCTAAAAGGTTCGATGAAGTCGCTGCTCTGGATGATGAGTTTGATGCGGCGCGCGCCCGCGGCAACGAAGGTTTGATGGTGAAAAGCCCTTCGTCGTATTACAAGCCGGGACGACGCGGCCGCGAATGGCTAAAAGTAAAACGCGCGATAGCTACGCTCGATGTCGTGGTTACGGCCGTCGAGGTCGGACACGGTAAGCGCAGGAATTTGCTGTCGGATTACACCTTCGCTGTCCGGCGCTCCGAAGGTGATAACGAATTACTGAACATCGGGAAGGCGTATTCAGGGCTAACCGACGCCGAGCTGTCAGAAATGACGGAATGGTTTAACGGTCACACGCTCCAGGAATTTGCACACGGACGAGTGCGTTTGGTCGAGCCGCGAATTGTGATTGAGGTGACTTTTGACCGGGTTCAGCCATCCAAGAGACATAAGAGCGGCTACGCTTTGCGGTTTCCCAGAATCCTAAGACTGCGACCTGATAAGAAACCTGAGGAAGCTGACACTCTGGAAACCGTGCAAAAACTAGTCGCTGCTAACATCAACTGAGATGGCAACCCGGCGCAGCGCCCCATGCAGCATTTGAAGCAGTGTCGCCAAATGCCTTATGGAAAGGGTTTTCCCTTAATTGGCTCTTGCTTTGCCGAGCCGTATGAAGGTAGCATGCGCCATATCACGGTCACCCTGCCGGGCATGTGTTTACCACAGGCCCGGCAAGTCGCAAACGAAGGGCCGTGACCCGTCAGTGACAGATTGGGAACTGATTTGCCTAGCGCGGGTTTAAAAAAGCGCCGCGAGCGTCAGTAGAATTGCAGTCAATTCTGGCGTTCCGACGTCTTCGGTAGCGGGTGATTCCATGCCGGTCAAGCAAATGTCGCAGGGGGTCGCTGGTTGTGTTACGCCGGGTGTGCTGATGTCTCCCGTAAGTCCTGGGGTGTGAATCTCAGCGGCATAGCTGTTAACAGCTAGAGCCAAGGCGAGAACCACTGCGGTGCAGATCGCTTTCAACGTTTTCATGTTTGTCTCCTAAATTGATTTTTCGGGTTGATAAAGACAGTTAAGTCCTGTGGATGGGAGCCAACAAACTAGTTCTTTAACGAGGCGCATAATAGCCGCCCGGTAATCCTCTTGCAAGGATTCTTGCATAAGCAACAAATACGGAGCCTCACATGAAATTAGATTCCCGAATGCCACGACAACAAACCGCTATTACCGGTACCCCCATCGAGCGCGCCCACGCGGCGTGCATTGAGGCGAAGCAACTTGAAGAAGCGGGCGAATTTCAGGCTGCGCGAGAGGCGCTCAGCGAGTTTTGGCAGCGCATCGGAGTACGCCCGAAAGTCGACGGGCTCAACGCCGAAGGGCAAGCGGAAATACTGCTGCGATCAGGCGCGTTGTCGGGCTGGATAGGGCGGGCGCAGCAGATTCCGGGTGCTCAGGAGATCGCGAAAGACCTCATCTCCGAGGCAGCCAGGATCTTTGAAGAGTGCGGGCTTCGCGAGCGCGTGGCCGAGGCACGGGTTGATCTGGCAATCTGCTATTTGCGCGAAGGCGCCTATGA
>JBGTCM010000316.1:0-3285 GCA_041748795.1 Pyrinomonadaceae bacterium | reverse complement strand
AGGCTCAGCCAGATTATAGCATCACGCATTTAGGCTTAGGCTACTCGCAGCGACAACCGATAGGCGGCGAAATCTGTTTGCAGAGTGCTTCACTCTTGAATTGTGTTTTCTCACAACGTTCTCCTAGGAATTTTGCTTAGGTTTTGAGCGTTAATCCCGCGGGCAATCGCCCTCCGGCACACACAGCGGCCGCGAAAAAAGGAGAAGAAAGACCCCTCCAGCTTCAACTGTTCAGCGGCCCTGTTAGGACTGCATCTGACTATGACAGTTTTTAGTACAGCGGGTAGGTCGTATCGGGCGACTCACCTCATGAATTCTGGCCGCGACACGAGACAAGAACCGGACAGCAAACGGCAACCAGAAAGACGTTTCTTAGTAGCGAAATCTACCGGAAACGTTGCCCGATTTGCTCGGTGCCGAAGGTGCCGATTCCGTTGAGGCGGAACCCGAAAACGAGCCGGTTTTCCTGTCGAATTCCCACGTTAAATGTGTAATTTTGAGCTGTAACGGCGCAGCAGTCCCAGCTATAGCCAATCGTGGTGGTCGAGCTGATGAGGGAGCTATTGCCTTTGCCCGGGCGGGTCTGGAAATCGAAGAAGAACGAGGCGCCGCCAAACAGGCCGCGTTCGCGATCGCCCAGAAATATTGAAGGGCTCCACTGCGAGCCGCGCAAGGTGCCCGGTTCCTGGCCCCGCGCATCGCCAAACCGTGCCAGGCTCGGCACCAGCTCGACCGCACGTGTGTAGTAGAAGCTTTGAAAAGCCTGCACCAGGGGGCGATTAATCCCAAACGTGGCGGAAAGGGCGCGGATGCCACCGCCGCGCGTGTCGAGGTCCGAGCGCAGGTCGACAAACAGGTCGTCACGTGGACGATAGCGGGCGTCAATGTTGAGCGGCGAGAAGCGCCTGGGAACTCCGCCATAACTAAAACCCGAGAGCGTGTTGATTGGATAAAACTGGTTGCGCTGGCCTGGTATCAACGCGCCCCCGAAGAAGCGATCGAAAAAGTATTTGCCGCGCACCGTGATGGTCAACGCTTCATACGGCTGGCTTGCCAGCGACGTCTGGTCGCCTGACCGCGCGGCCTTAGCTGCCGCACTGCTGACATTCTCCGTGGAGCGGCGCGTGAAGAAACGATTCGCAATACCAAACTCAATCTCGTTTGTGTCGGCAATGGCATCGTTATAGTCGAACCTGATAACCCGATCGAAGTTATCGACGCCATGAATGCGGCGATAGGTTACGTAGGGCTCGATCACGTGGCGAAAGAAGAAAGCCCCTCCTTTGCGATTAAAGTCCCGGGCCAGCGCCGGCGGTCTGAGGTCCACCTCAAATTCCGCGTACCCTCGTGTGATGTTGCGGCTTAGAATCGCCCGGTTGGTGGGATCGATCGAGTTTGAATAAAAGGTTGCGCGGCCGGCGACCGTAGTCGTCAATGACACGCCGTAGAAGTAAAGAGGTATTTGCAGTCGAGGATTAAAATCAAGTCGTTGCACAATTGAAGGCGAAATAATCGGATCGCCGCCCGCGTCGCGCCTGAAGGAAATGAGGTCCTCGACGGTTTCTTTGCGGCTGACGCCGTCCGCGCTTGCTTCAAAAGAAAAATAGATTGGGAGCTTCTTCAAGAAGTTTAACGGTGACCCGCGCTTTTGAATCGACACACTCGGCAGCTCGCGAATACGTATGCGCGAGGTGGGTAACGAAGTGACCTGCGTCCGGGCCAGGAAGTTGAGACTGTAGCTTCGGTGGTCTTTACTGACGAAAACCTGAGAGCGTTCCTCGGGCGATATCGCCTGCTGAATGTTGTCGGAAAATATCTGGCGGAACGACAGATTGGAAGTAACGTTAACGTCGGCTGCCGCTATGAACCCGTTCCGAAAATAGTGAACACCTTCAGCGTAGAGACTCGACCCGCCCTGATCCGGATGGTCCACGTCCGCCCTGTTACCCAGAACTCGATCCTTCACGATGTAGAATCCCATGTTCAAGAATGATCGCGAGTTTGCGCGCGTGCGCACGTCGGCGCCAATTCCGATACCACGTGAAGTGTAAATGTCATTTCGGATGGTTACGTCCGCCGATCGTCCGAGAGTTTGAAAGTAAGCGTTGGATATACGGAATCCTTTTGCTCCTGAGCCGCCGGCCGTCGGGGTCAAAAATCCCGAGGCACGGTCGCGACGCTTTATGGAAATTGAAGCGAAAGGAAGATAGAGAATGGGCACGCCCTTGATGCGGAAATTAGGCGCCTTCACCGTCACTCGATCGCCCGTTTTGATGGTGGCCCGCTTCGCTTGAAAGCTCCACTTGGGCACGTCTTCTTCGCAGGCTGTGATTTGAACGTTGGTTGCCACGAGGGTATCGAAGCTAACCTTTTCAACACGGTCAGCAGTGAAATAGATCCGCGTGCCGTCCTGCGTTTGATTCGTGTACCCGGTCGAGTCGAGAAAAAATCCGGTCTTGGTTCGGTAGTTCCACTCCGCGCGTGAGCCGGTGATTCTTTGCTGATCGCCTTGATCAAATACTACGTTGCCTTCCGCAATCACTTTGTTCGTCGCTTCGTACACCGTCACCTTGTCAGCCTGCAAACGATAGGTACCGATGCGCGCATCGACGTTTCCTTCATGAACGATGACGAGCGCGTTTTCCGGTCCGCTACTGCTCTGCTTGCTGGAAACGACGCTCAGAGTATCGGTGGTTGCAACCGGTTCACTCTGGCCACGCGGCGTTGGCTGACGGATTGGTTGGTCCTGGGTCAATGGATTGACGTTGGGCGTGTCGG
The DNA here is from genome assembly GCA_041748795.1 of Pyrinomonadaceae bacterium. Classification (GTDB taxonomy): domain Bacteria; phylum Acidobacteriota; class Blastocatellia; order Pyrinomonadales; family Pyrinomonadaceae; genus PSRF01. The sequence continues at coordinate 507 of JBGTCM010000316.1, read as the reverse complement.
TCATCGGGTTTGTTACCTTCCGATCGACAGGATTGGTTTGCTGCGCACGCGCGTTGAATGCTTCGCCGCCCACGCCCACACCCAGGATGGTGATGGTGAGAGTAAATAGAAGCGAAGTTAGTGCCCTGCTGGAGTGAAAAGCGGTCCGCAAAAGAGAATGAAGCCCTCCGGCCGACGGCGAACACTGATAGGAGTTGGGGGAACGTGCTCGTGCGCGCCTGATTTTGTTGCGCTGGGATGCTAGCACGAAAAGGATAGAAGGCAGTAAGCAGAAGGCAGAAGGCACAGAACAGAATACAAGAAGACAGGAGACAGAAAGCGGGTAACGGTCATCGAGCGACTCTGAATAGTTAGAGGTTGGGAAGGGAGGGTGTAAATAGTTTTGTGTAAATGGTCATCGAGCCACTAACCAGATAAGGTTAGGGGAGGAGAAAAGATGACCCTAGACAACGAACTGATTGACAAACTGCTGAAAGACTATCAAAAGCCCGAAGATCTGATTGGCGA
>JBGTCM010000315.1:0-2458 GCA_041748795.1 Pyrinomonadaceae bacterium | reverse complement strand
CAAAAAGGCCCCCGGCATTTCTGCCGGAAGCCTTTCGGTCTCGAACTCAACCCAATTATTCAGGTTGATTCGGTTTGGTCCCTGGAGTCGTCTTCAACTTCGGGGCTTCCTGTTTTTCAACTGGAGTACCGTCCGGATTGGCGGGCGCGTCGTCCGGAGTTGGTTGGCGACGCTTCAGCGTCGGCCTTCCCGGTGCTCCTTCTTCAGCTCCCGGCAACGCTCCCGCGGTCGAAGCGCGGGCGTTTGAAAGTCTCAATAACCGATTCTTAACACGCTGAAACTCCGAAGTGCTGATCACATATTCATCGTGCTCAGGAAACCTGGCCGCCAAAGCCAGTGCAGCAGCGCGTCGATCCGGAGGTGCCGGGTGCGAAGCGAAAGCTCTCGATATCAATCCCGGCTTTTTCTTGTTCTTGGCCTCGAGCTTTTCAAACATGGTGGCCATAGCACTCGGATCGTAACCGGCAGCCCACATGTACTGAACGCCCAGCTTGTCAGCTTCCGATTCCGCGCTGCGGCTAAACTTCATGAATGCGCCCAGCAGGCCCAGTCCGGCGGTGTTTTGGAAAATCATTCCCGGAATACCGCCAAGGAAAATGGATGTACCCAGCGCGAGATATTCAAGCAAGCCGGCCTTTGTCTGGTTTTCCAGAGCGTGACGTGCGGCAACGTGGGCAATCTCATGCGCCATGACGCCCGCCACTTCAGCTTCATTGTCCGCTACCAGGATCAATCCCTTATTGACGTAGAAGAACCCACCCGGCAGTGCAAAAGCATTCACCTCATCCGAGTCGATCACCTTGATAGTGAAAGGAATCCTCGCGTCGGAGTGTAAAACGACGTTCTGGCCGACGCGGTTTACGTACTCGGTAATAACGGGATCGTCTACAAACTTCGCCTGGCGATCGACTTCAGCCGCCAATTCGCGTCCCATTCTTACTTCCTTCTCGGTACCGCCGCTCATCTTGGCAATGATGCCTTTGTTGATGTTGCGTTTGCCGATCAGGGCAGGATCTTCATTCACCGACAGCGGCTTCTTTGAGCTGCTGGTCGTGGTGGTTGTTTTCTCGGATTTTTTGTCGTCCTTCTTAGCAGTAGCGTTCTCGGTTTGAGTAGGCGCCTGGGACGTCTGGGTCGTTTGAGCGAAGCCCGCGATTGAGCCCATCAGGACAGAGGCCACCAGCATAAGTGCGGTAGCGATGCGGGAGAAGCTGTTCATTTTGAAGACCTCCAGAGATTTCGGCATATGTCTTTGCTGAAAAGAATTCTGGGGAAACACTTTCCAGGGCTACGAATTGAGGGTTACTTGCGCGGGCGAAACCAACTGGTTCGGGGGTAAACCGGAGGCCGCAATGCGGCACAAGCTGTTTTCGCAAATCAACGCGAGTCTATGATGCCCGGTGGTCGCCGGATGGTTGCGCGTCCAAAGTGGCGGAAATAAGCGCTAGCATCACACTCGACTCGGCAAAAAAGTCTAACCTTTTTAGCGCGCTCGGGATGCCTGCGATTATAATGCACCGCCCTTGGAAAACCTAAGAAATGTGGCGGAAAGGTAACGCTAACTGTTAGTTTGCGAACGCTCCCCCATTGGACGGTTCGGACGATGGTTACAGCGTCGCGCGAAGGTTCCCCGAAAATGCCCAAACACTCCGAACCGCCGAAGCCTTCACTTGCCATTGTAGGAGCAGGTAGGCTCGGTAGCGCCTTGGCCATCGCGCTGGTTCAATCGGGCTATTCCGTCAGAGCTTTAGTCGCGCGACGGGCGGCAGGGGCCGAGAAAGCAGCCTCTCTGATGTCTCGACGGCCTTCGGGCGTTCAGGCTCTGGGCGTTAAAGACCTCGCGAAACTCGAGCAAACAGAACTCATACTGATTGCTACACCTGATGACGCGATTAAAGAGACGGCGGACAAGCTCGCCGAATTGGAAAAGAGTCGCGCCAATTCGAACGCGGAGAATGCGGCCGGCCGGATAGTGCTTCACACGAGCGGCGCCTTGTCGTCCGTCGTCCTGTCTCCGCTCGCCGCAGTTGGTTTTCACACTGGTTCACTACATCCGCTGGTTTCAGTGAGCGACCCTCGTTTGGGTGCGAAGGATTTGCGAGGGGCGTTTTACTGCGTCGAAGGCGACAAGGTCGCAACGAGACTGGCTCGAAGAATCGTTGAAGACTTTGGAGGCAAAAGCTTTTCTATCGCGCCGGAACGTAAAGCTCTTTACCACGCCGCGGCATTGACCGCCGCCGGACACCTGACGGCGCTTATCGACTTGGCGATGGAGATGCTGGCTTCGTGTGGACTTAGCAGGTCGGCTGCCCAGGAGGTGCTGATGCCTTTGGTCGAGAGCGCTGTCCACAATCTAAAAGATTCGCCGCCGGAAAAGGCTTTGACCGGGACATTCGCGCGAGGAGACGTCGCTACCGTTCAAAGACATCTTGAGGCGTTGTCGGGTAACGAACACGCC
>JBGTCM010000314.1:0-2593 GCA_041748795.1 Pyrinomonadaceae bacterium | reverse complement strand
GTCGCGAACTTGCCCGCAAACCCCCAGATTATTCTCCCTTCGTTTCAGTAATCGCGCCGTGCCGGGGACTGGACGAGGGACTGCGCGAAAATCTCGCCGCGCTTTTCCACCAGGACTACCCCACCTACCAAATAGTTTTTGTTACCGATAACGCTGACGATCTTTCGCTCGTCGTCATTGACAAAACAATTCAGCAGGAAACCGTGAAGAAGGAGATTACTACCAGGATAGTTATCGCCGGGGAAGCCGTCGATTGTGGCCAGAAGGTTCACAACCTGAAAGTTGCGGTCACCCAGGTTGATCCGCGCTCCGAAGTTCTTGTGTTCGTCGATTCGGATGTGCGTCCGCATTCCGAGTGGTTAAGAACGCTCGTGGCGCCACTCGCGGACGGAAGAATTGCAGCGGCTACGGGCTATCGATGGTTTATTGCTATGAAAGGTGGTTTAGCCTCGAGCCTTCGTTCGGTTTGGAACGCGTCGATAGCTTCCGCTCTGGGAGCGAATGAGGATAAGAATTTCTGTTGGGGTGGTTCCACGGCAATTCGGCGCGCGACTTTTGAGAAGCTGAAGATCAGAGATGCCTGGTGCGGCACCGTCTCCGACGACTTCGCAATGACTCATGTGATCCAGCAGGCAAAGCTTCCGATTCATTTTGTGCCGGGCTGCCTGGTCCCTTCATTCGAAAATTGCACAATGAAGGAGCTTCTGGAATTCTCAAACCGGCAGTTAAAGATTACACGCGTTTATTCGCCGCATTTATGGATGCCCCTGTTGATTGGCAGCCTATTGTTCACCGGCGTCTTCTTTGGCGGGGTCGCGCTCGTGATTGTGCGCGCAGTTATGGGATTGAATTTTATATTACCGCTGCTGCTCCTGGTCGTGATCTTTATACTCGGCGCCGCCAAAGCATACGTTCGGTTGAAGGCTGTTAGCCTGGCTCAGAGTCATTACCAGGAACAGATATTGAGGAGTCTGTGGTCACACGTGCTCTTATGGCCGTTGGCCTCGGCGCTTTTCCTTTGGAACGCTGTTGTGGCGGGCTTTTCGCGTCGCATTCAATGGCGAGGAATTACCTACGAATTGAAATCACGTAGCGAAGCTGTCATCATCCGAAAGTAGGACAGACATTCCTGTCTGTCTTCCTATAGGAGGAAAGCTGGTTGGAACTGCGCGGGCCAATTCATCGAGGTTGTTCACGTTGTAACCCGCATCTGACGAGAGAATGACAGACAAGAATGTCTGTCCTACCTATGAACAAAGCTGTACAACTGGTTCAACTTCTTCGTTCGACGAAGCGCGACGCGCGACTCGGGACCGTAATCCTCTTTGTCACGTCACGTTGTAATGCCTTTTGCAAAACCTGTTTCTATCACGAGGAATTGAATCAACCTGGCGACCTGACCTTCGAGCAAATAGAGAAGATCTCGCGCACCATGCCGCCGATAACAGACCTCTGGTTGTCTGGGGGAGAACCAACTCTGCGCCGCGATTGCTCCGAGATCATTGAGACCTTTGTGAAGAACAACGGGGTCAACCGCGTCATCATTCCCACTAACGCTCTAATCAAATCGCGCGTCTACGAGATCGTCGACCGAGCTCTCGGCTCACATCCGGAGTTGGATCTATATCTGAATATCGCGCTCGATGGGTACGGAGAAACTCATGACCGCATCCGCGGCGTTCCCGGGAATTGGGACAAGGCGCTTGATTGCATTAGCTGGTTGTATCCGCTCAAGGAAAAGTTTGCAGATCGCTTTCGGCTTAACGTAAACACGGTAGTCTGCGCTGACAACTACACCGAGATTGAGAAGCTGGGCAACTTTATGTGGGCCAACTTCCGCCTCGATGGACAATACTTCAACATCATCCGTGGCGAAACGCTGGTTGGCGATGAGATCAAGCAAGTACCCGCCAGTGTCCTGCCTGAAATGTATGCCTACGTCTCAAAACTTACGAAACGCTACGGCGATAGAATGTTTGCAGAAGACGAGGCCGGCAAACGCTTCGTGAAAAACGTAGCGTACGTGGGCGCAATCACGACCCACTACCGAACTCAACACGCAAACTTTGAAGTCTCGACCCCCTGGCCTTTTCCGTGTACGGCTGGAGAGACGACCGCGGTCATCGATTACAACGGCGATGTGCGCGCCTGTGAGCTGCGGGAGAAGTTCGCGACCCTTTCAGATTTCAATTACGACTTCGGTGAGCTTTGGAAAGCGAACGGGCGTGCGTTGGAGCTCGAGGCTATTGACGGCGGGAAGGCTTGCTGGTGTACACATGTTTGCTTCATACACGATTCGATGCGGCATTCGCGCCGCGCCATGTTGTATGAGTTGCCGAAGAATTTCCTAATGCGAGAGAATTGGCAATCCTGAATGCCTGAGTCAGAAAAAGAAGAGACGGCCCGCAAAAGCGGAATTGCCTACGTTGCCGCCTTCACTCTGTTTATGTCGGTTGCCGTTATGCTCGGGTTGGGCTGGGTGCTCGATCGGTGGTTTGGCACAGCGCCCTGGTTATTGATAGCGGGAATCGTGCTGGGGGCGATCGCCGGGTTTTATCAGTTTGTACGTCTGACCTCGAAGCTCTGATCCTGG
>JBGTCM010000313.1:0-3669 GCA_041748795.1 Pyrinomonadaceae bacterium | reverse complement strand
TCGCCATGCCTCTTGAGAAACTTCCGGTGCTCCTCCTGAAAGGTCTTCGTCTGATGGTGCGCGGTTTTGTATGCAACCATTCAGGCGTCGCTGACGCGACGCGCATCGAAACGCACGGCTACCGTGGGTTGAAACCCACGGATAAAGTCAGCCACCGCTATGCGGTGAAGAAATGGCCAGACTCCACTGCGCCGCCATGCGGCGCGTTGCGCGACGAAGTCGCGCGATGCACTGCTCCGCAGCGCAATGGAGTTTGGACAATCTCTTTTGCACTCGTAGCGGCGATGCGGTACGGGCAATCCCCCCAACGTAATAAGAATTCGTGTGGCGCGTCGTGCGAATGATAACCCTTGCGGAGGAAAAAGCCGCCACACAATTCTGTGTTGAACTAAGCCGGGTGAGGGAATCATTTGGAGTTTGAGCGGCGGGTTGAGAGAGGGAAGAGTAGGGCGGCGATTTGGGCACTTGTCGAAATCGGAGGGTAGAGTGGGACGGGTGCTAGGTGTTGGACGTTCGTGAGATGTTGGTTGTGGAATTGAGCAACCGGACGACTGGAGAGAGGGCAGTGACGGGCCGTGTTTTGCGGCAGCCGGGCAGACTCCTTCCTTGTCGCGGAGGCTTGAATTCTGCGCTCGCGAGGTGGTGCTTTGTGCGGGTCAGGAGGAGGATTGTTGAGCATCAAGATTCCTCAGGGAGGGACGCCGGTCCTTCGTTTGAGTTGCCATCTCAGGGTTAAGACGGTCCCACAGCATGGACAGCAAGGAAGAGCTGTGAGCTTCTGCTCACCCATAGCTCTGTCGGTTGGATTTGATTCGACGACCGGTGCGCCAAGCGACTGTCTAGCCTGGTTGAGCAGTTGGCGGTTGCTCGAACTGAGCAACCCGAAATAGCGCACCTTGATAAATCTGTCAGGCAGGACGTGCTGAAGAAACCTACGCATAAACTCTTCGGCAGGGACCGTGCAGAGCTTGACCTGATCGGTGGCTGATTCTTTGTACTTGAAGGTGACCTGGCCGTGCTCAATCTTGAGGATGCGGCTGTTACTGATGGCGACACGGAAGACGTAAGGGGCGAGGTATTTGAATGCAGCCTGACCGCTGCCGACGGGCTCGGAGTGGACTACCCAGGCTTTGGTCCATACTCGCGCATCCAATTGATTGAAGAGGTTGGTCTTCTTCAGTTGGTCTCGGAACTTGGCGCGGAAGATGGGTGACAGAGCTTTTACCGGAAGGAGAAAATCTGGACGGGAAGAGTTCCATTTCCCGTCTTCGGTGAGTCCGCCGCCGGTGACGATGTAGTGAATGTGAGGATGGTACCTCAGGTCTCGTGTCCAGGTGTGGAGGACGCCGACCATGCCGATGCGACCGCCGATGAACCTTGGATCGAGAGCGAGTTTTTGCAAAGCCTCTGAGGAGGCACGGAAGAGAATGTTGTAGACAACCTTCTGGTTCGCGCGAGCGAGGGTTCTTAACTCTTCCGGCAGAGTGAAGGTGACCATGAAGTGAGTGGCCGGGAGCAGCAAGTTGTGCTGCTTTTCGAGCCATTCATTCGCCTGATCGTTCTGGCACTTTGGGCAGTGGCGGTTTTTGCACGAGTGGTAGCTGTAACGATGGTCCTGGCAGTTGGCACAGTAATAGACCCGGCCGCCGAGAGCTTCGGTGCGGCAGCGTTCGATGTCCTCCATTGCCCGCCGATGAGAAGGCAACATTCGATCGGCGAATTTGGCTCGGTAGTCGGGGCCGTGGAGGCGGAAGATGTCCGCGACCTCGACCATCAGAGATTGTCGATGACGCGATTGATGGCCTCTGCGCCGAGCTGTTCGGATTTGACCGTCAGATGTGTGTAAGCGCTCGTCGTCGCCGGCGAGCTGTGGCCGAGATACTCTTGAATCAGTCGCAGGTTGACACCGACTTCGAGCAGGTGGGTGGCCCATGAATGCCTCAGCGTATGAACCGAGGCGAGCTTGTTGCTGCCGCTTTGTTTGAGCGCGCCGTGGAAGGCATTCTGGACGCTTTTCTTGGAGATCGGCTCGGTTGCCTTCGACAATTTGATCTGCTCGCGACCTTCGGGAAAGATAAGCGACGGATTACGATGAGTGACCCAGTAGTCGCGGAGCATCGTGAGCGTGCGTTGGGGCAAGGGAACATAACGGTCCTTGTTGCCCTTGCCGTGGCGGACATGAATCATCATCCGCGCGCTGTCGATGTCGGGAACTGCGAGGCGGATGCCTTCCTGCAGGCGCAACCCGCAGGAATAGATGGTCGAGAGACAAACGCGGTAACGCAGTAGCCGGACGCAATTGAGAAGCTCGCGCACCTCTTCAAGGCTGAGGATTACCGGGAGTTTGTGCTCTCGCGCCGGGCGAACGATATTCAAGAGAGTCCATTTTCGGTTGAGCGTGTGCTCGAAGAAGAACCTGATTGCGCAGAGGGCGATGGTGGTCGTGTTGCGCGAGTAACGTTTGACGTTGATGATGTGGAGAAAGTACTGGCGGAGTTCCTCCTCGGTGATCAAGTCGGGTGCCTTGTGATAATGTTCGGCGAGTTGGCGCACGGCGCTGGTGTACGTTTCCTGAGTTCGCTCAGAGAGGCCTCTGAGCTGAAGACACTCGATCATTCTCTTTCGCAGTTCGGTCATGGCTACACCTCCAGATAGAAGATTTGACTAACCAACTTCTGGAAGTGTAAATCCCGCTGGACTCGCGATTGAGAATGATCGGGTTACTACGTAGGTAGGGTCTTATCTGCGCGTAGCGCTTAGTTCAACTTCCGTTGGGGGGATTGCGGCATGACACCGACCAGTTTGGCGGGCGACAAAACTGATGCAAAAAACCTGACTCATCCACATCAAGTTCGGCCGTCCCAGCAATCCAAAATCCAAAATCAACTTGCTAGTTCATCATTCGAGTGGGCAGAGCCGCACCCCAGCTCTGACGCGTTTCAGGCGGTCCAAGGTCCACCACGCGAAGGTTCAGCGCCCCGTTCGGCTTGTAGAGCACCGTGTATCTCGCCTCGGATAGATCGGGGTCGTTCATTCGCAGCGCGGAGATATATGCCAGATAACGCACACCTGTCTTGTTCCAGGTTTGCCAGTTCTTGCTCGGCTCATCGGAGGCGACCGTTTTCCGGCCCGTATAGAGATGCACCAAAGGCGGGTTCGGCGTTGCAATGACTCCTTCCGCCAGCCGCTCGTTTATCCAGCGCAGCACGCCTTCATTCTCTTCAAAAGCCAGGATCAGTCCGGGGCGCTCCGTCAGGACCGGTGTCCGCTTGAGAATGATGTAGCCGATGTTGCCGTAGACGTGCAGCCCGATGATAAAGATCGCGATCACCGTCAAACCTGGCCATTCCGGTTTGCGCGGCTGTTCGCGAAGCCGAAGGTGGAGATGAAATATGCTGCGAAGGCCGAGCAGGGCGTAGTAGATAGCGAATGGCGTCAGCGGCAGAACAAAGCGGAACGTTTCCCACGGCCAGAGCAGCACGATCGCGATCGTCGCGGGAACCACGATTTCGGCAAGTGTCACCTTCCCGCGTACCGCCGATATGTATCCTGCAATGATAAGCATTGCCAGGACGAAAGACAGTGCCTGCTCGCCTGCACCACTGTCGCGCAACAGATAGTAGGGCTTTGCGACGATCATCTCGCCGGCGTCCCGGGTGAACATCTGAG
>JBGTCM010000312.1:0-4146 GCA_041748795.1 Pyrinomonadaceae bacterium | reverse complement strand
GCCCTACTCCTGGCTGGAGTGCTGACGGCCCGGCAGTATTACCGGACGGATGCTGAAATCGCTCGCTTGGCGACAAAGATTTACAACCGTGTCGACTTTCGTTGGATGCTAAACGGCGATCCACTTCTTCTGTCGCACGGGTGGAAACCGGAAAGCGGTTTTCTCAAACCCCGTTGGGACACCTACAGCGAAGAAACGATCCTTTATTTAATGGCAATCGGATCTCCGTCGCACCCGATCTCTCCCAAGTCCTGGAGCGCGCTGTGGCGCGATCGCTACCGTTACCGGGGCTTTGCGTATTTCACAACCATCGGCGTCCCTCTGTTCATGCACCAGTATTCCCACGCGTGGGTTGATTATCGTAATCAACGCGAGATCAGAGGCGATCGGATCGATTACTTCAAAAATTCCGTAAAGGCTACTTTGGCCCATCACGCTTTCTGCATGGACCTGGCTCATGACTTTCCCGGATTTGAAACAGACGTGTGGGGTATTACCGCGTCGGACAGCGTCAAGGGTTATCTTGCGTGGGGTGGTCCTCCACGCGATCCGGCGATCGATGGAACCGTGGTCCCTTCCGCGGCGGGCGGCTCGCTGATGTTCACGCCGGCTTTGTCACTTGCCGCAATGAAGAAGATGAAGGCCAAGTATGGACAGAAGATTTACGGCAAGTATGCTTTCGTCGATGCCTTCAATCCCAACACCGGATGGATCGACAGCGACGTGATCGGTATCAACGCCGGCATAATCCTCCTCAGTGCGGAAAACGCTCGCACCGGAAACGTCTGGAAGTGGTTTATGCAGAACGGTGAGATTCCAAGGGCGATGCGATTAGTCGGGCTTGTACCCTATCAGAAGAATAGTAATCGACGCCTTCGCAAAGCTGCGTGAATCACTCTGAGCCCGCGGAGCGGCCGACGGCGTAAAGTCTCGCACCCCAGCCGAGCTGCTCGGCCGGGGACCCCGCCCTGGGGTGGAGCGCAGCGGAACCCCAGGACCAAACGATCGAAAATAATGATAGCCCGCGATGCGGCCGGCAGCCCTGGACTGCTTGAGGCTGCCGGCCGCTTCGCGGGCTCTTGAGATCTTTGGGACGTCAACCTGGGGTTACGCTGCGCTTCACCCCAGGCTTTATTCTGTCGCCCGCTCCCGCGGGCTAAATGCCTATTTCAACGTCCGTCGAAAAATCCGATACTCCCAGGCGTCCAACGCCACCACCGGCAGTCCCACGGTCCGGTTTTTCGAGGCACGCTCCGGATTGAATACGTCAGGCGGTAATGGCTCACCCACATCAGGTGTGACATCTGTAAAGGCCGGTTGAGCCGGCGCTTCAATCGATCCCACAAACGGTTGGCTCGAGAGGTTGATCGCCACCAGGACTTCTTCATTCGGCGTGCGCCGGAGGAAACTAACGATGCGTGTCTGGTCCGAATTAGACAGCCACTCGAGCGAACCGCGCCTCAGAGCATTACTACCACGCCTCAACGTAATCATCTGCTTATAGAACCTGGGAAACTCGGGACGTCGTTCAGCAAACGGCCAGAAGACTGGAAGCTTTTCAAACAGCGCGGGCGCGCCTGATTCCGTCGTATCGCCGGCCTCCATCCCGTTGTAAAGCAGCGGCACGCCGTCCAAAGTAAACACCAACGCCGAGGCTGCTAGCGCCCCGCGTTCGCCAAAACGCGAAATCGCACGCCGTTCATCATGATTATCTGAGAACCGCATATGCGTAGAATTGCGAGGCCACTCCTTCACTTCCTTTTCCCAGGCCGCGCGGATCTCGGTTGCCGGTTTTCGGCCCTGCAAAACGTCCGTTAACGCGCTATGCAGAGGCCAGGAGTAGTCCAGCTCAAACGCCTTCACCAGTAGTTCCGCTTTGTGCGCTTCGGCGAGCATCAGGATGTCGGGTTTGATTTTGTCCAACTCCGCACGAGCGTTTTCCCAAAAGTCGGTAGGGACTTCGCCGGCTACATCACATCGAAAACCATCCAGATCAAACTCACGAATCCAGTACTTCAGCATCTCAGTCATGTAACGACGCAACTCCGCATTCCTGTAATCAAGGGCGGCAATGTCGTACCAGTCGTATGGATAGGTGATATTGCCTTTCGCATCGCGCTTATAGAATTCCGGATGCTGCATCAAGACACTGTCCCAGGATGTGTGATTGGCGACGATATCGATGATCACCTTCATGCCGCGCTTGTGAGACTCGGAGATCAAACGCTTGAGATCTTCTTTCGAGCCGTAGTCAGGATTGATCCCGTAATAGTCACGCACCGCGTATGGACTGCCGATAGTTCCCTTCTTCTTCAGCTGTCCAATCGGATGAATGGGCATCAGCCAAAGGATCGTCACGCCAAGTTCCTTAAGACTATCAAGGCGTGCGGTAACCCCGTTGAAGTTTCCCTGTTGCGAAAATGCACGCGGGTAGATTTCGTAAATCACACCGTCGCGGACCCAGTCGCGGGCGGGTCGCGCTTGCTGTTTCGAGACATCGCCGACGGGCGCTTGGGCATTGATTCGGAATGGGCAAGACGCGAGAATAAGAACTGTGCCGAGGAAAAGAATCAGCGACGATTTCATTATTGACTGATGCGACATTAGTAGAACTCCATTAGCTGAAACTCTTCCGGCCCCTGAGCTCACGTAAAAGTCATTGCCTGGACTCTGAGTAATTGCCGGTTGGGCTCTCAAGTGGTCCCTCGAACTACGCCTGGTTACCTCTAACTATTCAGGGCCCGCATGCAGTTGTCGAAACCGATGCTATTCCTTGTCGATCAACCCTGTGCTGGGTACCGGCTGGACACCTTCCGGCACATTAAACAACTCTTCCTGGTCGGCTTTAATTACTTTGCCCTCCGGCACATCGAGGTCAGCCACATCGCGCACACGCAGGACCATCAAGGCGGCGACCAACATGAAAGCGCCACCGACGAGCACCACGTAGAGCGGACTACGCGGATTGTCAGGTCCGAAAATGCCACGAATCAACGGACCGAATGTGAGCGCCTGAACTATCTCCGGAATAACGATGAAGAAATTGAAGATCCCCATATAAACGCCCATCCGCGTCGCTGGTAAAGCGCCGGAAAGGATTGCATAGGGCATCGAGAGTATTGACGCCCAGGCGATTCCGACGCCCACCATCGACGCCACAAGCATCCACGGGCTGCTAATAAAATAGATCGACAACAATCCGACTGAACCGCAAACCAGGCAGAGTGCATGGACCATCTTGCGGCTGGTGGCCTTTGCCATCGCGGGCAACAGGAAGGCTACGGCGAAACAAGTTATGTTCATGAAGGACATTGCGAAATTCCCCCACTCAGCGCCGCGGGTATAAACTTCCGAATTCGCATCCAAGGCGCCAAAGACGTGACGCGTGACTGCCGGAACATAAAACAGCCACATACAGAACAACCCCAGCCACGTGAAGATTTGGACCGGCGCCAGCTGGCGCATAGTCTTTGGCATTTCCTGCATGGCCGTGAGAATTTCCGACAACCCCGCGAACAGGCCACGCTTCTCCTGCTTCATCCGCCGGAAAGCTTCCATGTCTTCCGGGGGATATTCTTTGGTCGTGAAAATTGTCCATAAGACCGCCACCAGGAAGGCCACAGCTCCGAGTTGAAATGCGTACTTAATTGTCAATGGGATGCCGCTGCTGGTGCTCCCCGTTACGCCAAAATAGCGAAAGGCCAGCGGTAGCCAGCCCGCGAAAGTCGCGCCGAGACCGATGAAAAAACTCTGCATCACGAAACCTGCCGTGCGCTGATCCGTGTTGAGTTTGTCTGCTACAAACGCGCGAAAGGGCTCCATCGTGATGTTGATGCTGGCGTCGAGTATCCAGAGCAAACCTGCGGCCATCCACAGCGAAGAGGATGTCGGCATGAAAAAAAGCGCTACGCTTGCCAGTAACGCGCCGACGAGGAAGTACGGGCGCCGCCTGCCAAGGCGACCCCAGGTGCGGTCGCTCATGGAGCCGATAATCGGCTGGACGATTAATCCAGTGAGAGGTGCGGCGAGCCATAGAATGGGCAGTTCGTCAGGTTTGGCTCCGAGTTTCTCGTAGATGGCGCTCATGTTGCCGAGCTGCAATTGCCATCCAAACTGAATCCCCAGGAAACCAAAACTCATGTTCCA
>JBGTCM010000311.1:0-14573 GCA_041748795.1 Pyrinomonadaceae bacterium | reverse complement strand
CAAATCATGGCGGGGATGATGTATGACACGCTTCACGAAAAACTGTTGAAGTTGCCGGACAACGTTGAGGTGTATCCGGCACACGGCGCCGGTTCGATGTGTGGCAAGAACCTTTCGAAAGAAACTTCTTCGACTATCGGCGAGCAGCGCAAACTTAACTACGCGCTGCAGCCTATGTCGAAAGATGCGTTTGTAAGAATGATGACGGCGGAGTTGCCGGAAGCCCCTGCATACTTTCCCAAAGACGCAGAGATCAATCGCACCGGGGCCCAGTCCTTGTCTGAGGTCTCTCGTCCTGCCCCTCTTACGCCGGAAGAACTAAGTGAGCTCGCCACGCATGGACACGTAGTTCTCGATGTTCGTTCCGCTCATGAGTTTGGTGAGGGTCACGTTCCCGGTTCATTAAACATAGGACTCGGTGGACAGTTCGCGAGCTGGGCAGGGATGCTGATCGCAATGGGAAGCCCCATCGTAATTGTGGCGGAATCGGACGAGAAGGTGGACGAGGCTGTAATGCGCCTCGCGCGCGTCGGTATTGAAACGGTGCGCGGGTACTTAAGGGGAGGCATCGGCGCGTGGCGTGAATCCGGATTAGGAATGGCCCATTTGCCGCAGATCAGCGTCGATGACTTGCACAATCTTATCGGTAGTGAAAAGGAATTGCAGATTCTTGATGTACGTCGTGAACCTGAATATCAGAGCGGACATGTGCCTCATGCGAAGCATGCACCACTTTCGAAACTGCAGCCAATCATTCCAAACCTTGGCCTCGACCCCACCAGGGCCACTGCCGTAATCTGCGCCGGCGGTTATCGTTCGAGTGCGGCTACCAGCATTCTCGAGCAACACGGTTTCAAGAAACTCCTCAACGTAACGGGCGGCACAAGCGCCTGGATTGAGGCTGGGTATCCGGTTGAAACTCCTACCGCAGCTTAATCCGCTAACCCGAACCCGCGGCTGATTTGGAGTGCGGCGGCTCGACGCCGCTGTTGGTGCGGTTGAGACGCCGATAACGAAACGAAAAGCTGCGTCGAGCCGCAGCAGTCCAAACCAGATTTCCTATTTTCCCATTCACCCTTTACGATTTACCCACTTTGGACCCGTTCACATTCAAACTCGTAATTTCGGTGGCCATTATTGTGATTGCCACCCTGCATGGTTTCGGCGCGGCGTGGTTGGCCATCTGGATGTTGTTTCACCCTTATAAGCCGGTGAAACTTTTCGGCATCACGATTTGGCCGCAAGGGATGATTCCACGTCATCGCGAAAAGCTGGCCCAGTCGATTGGCAATGCCGTCGGCAATGAGTTGGTTTCACAAGACACTGTTTTCGATGCGTTGTTTGAAACTAGTTTCTTTCAGCGCAAGATAGAAGACTTCGTTATCTCATACACCGAGGAGCTCCTGTCGAAAGTTTATCCTTCATTCATCGACGCGCTTCCCCTGGCAGCGCGCGCTCCGGTACTCGAAACCATTTCTGAGATTAAACAACGTCTGGCCGAATACATCGCTGATCTGCTCAAAAGCGATGAGACCCGAGCGGCCATCTCGAATTATGTCGATCGGCAGATTGATGACTTGTTGTCGCGCCGGGTGGGCGACACTCTCAGCGAAGAGACGTTGAATGAGATTCCGCGTTTCATCGAGCAGGCCTTTCATCGTCTGGTGAAAGCTGAGGGCTTTGAACAAAAGGTCGGGCAGTTTGTTTCGGGCCGCCTCGATGAATTGGCCCACAGCAACGCAACACTGGCTGAGACTTTTACTCCGGAAACAGTCGCGTTCATCAAGGAGCGGATCGATAGCCAGGTGCCGCCAATTGTTCATCACCTGGCGGACATTGCCACCAGCGAAAACACACGCAAGACAATCGGCGCCCTGATCAAGCGGGAGGTCGACGACTATTACGAACAACTTTCCTTCATCAAGAAGATTTTCATCTCACGTGAACGCATACACCGCGAAGTTGATGAGATGGTAAACAAGACGCTGCCCCACCGGATCGAGGAATATTTGCGGGGGCCGGCGTTTCTTCAGGAGGCCGAGGCCTTCCTGAATGACACGATCGATAACGTTCTGGCGCGCCCGCTCAATGAGCTCATTGGACAAATCGACTCGGCAAAGTTTGACTCAATAAAGACACAGATGACCGAGCGCGTGCTCGAGTTTATCCAGAGCGAAGAGTTGACGGCTTCGCTGGCGGCCTATGTCCACGACGGGCTCGAGCGACTGCGCCCGCAAACTCTGGGAGAGGCGCTGCAGCATGTAACCCCGGAGACTATTCATCGGGCGAAGGAATTCTTGACGCGAAGCTTGCTTGGGCTCCTGGCCCGCGAGGACACGGCGCGCACAATCAATGCGATTCTCAATTCCCAAATAGACCGGTTACTGGCGGCGCCGATTGGAATGCTTGGTGATCACTTGCCGGAAGAAACGGTCAAACGTGCGGCGGAGGCATTAGTTGAACGCATCACGGCGACGGCGCGCGAACGGCTACCTACCGCGATTGCAGAGTTTGACGTGGGCGGGCTGGTGCGGAAAAAGGTTTCGGATTATCCGATCGAGAAGCTCGAGGCGCTGGTGCTTTCGGTTGCGTCGCAACATTTAAAGACGATTGAGTTGTTCGGCGCATTCATCGGTTTTTTTATTGGCGTGGGCCAGGCGATCTATTTCTGGCTGACGTACGTGCCGGGCTAATTTGTAGGGGTGGCACTTCGTGGCCACCCCTCCGTTGCGAGTGCGCGATGTCACGGGCACATACGCGTAATCGGGAAGAGGGGCGCCCACGGAGGGACGCCCCTACAAAGTAAGTTCCAAAGTGCCTCAACTGTCAGGTTGCGAAAATGCCTCCATACGTTTCTGCATCTCCTCTGGCGAGACGTCTTCCACATGGGTTGAAACCAGCCACACATGTCCAAACGGATCTTGCAGCCTGCCTGAACGGTCGCCGTAAAACTGATCGGCTACGGGAATCAATATTTTTGCGCCAGCCGCGATCGCCGTTTCAAAAAACTTATCTACATCCTCAACGTACATATGCAGCTTCACTGTAGATCCGCCCAGAGTTGTGGGGCTCACGTGATCTACATCAGGGTTTTCATCGGCCAGCATTACGATCGCGTTGCCGATCTTGACCTCTGCGTGTCCTATCTTTCCATCGGGAGCTGGGAGTCTCATCAGTTCTGAGGCGCCAAACCCTTTCTTATAAAACTCGATGGCCGAGGCAGCGTCGTTGACTGCAAGATATGGCGTTACTCCGGAATACTCCTTCGGGATCGGTTCTACCTTCTTTTGGGGTGTACTCATGATTTTTCTCCTTTGGTTTGCGAATGGTAGATAGTAAGACGGAGGTGGTCCGAAGCCAACTGCTTATGCCCCGAAGGGGCTACGACTTACAGCCCAGGGTTCCCGCGCTTTGGCGGCTACTCTGGGAAAAGAAACGATTGATTCATCAACCGCAACGCGGTTGCGTCGGCTTCATGGATCCTCACGCGCCAGACGCACAACCGCGATGCGGTTGAATACCATGTCTTCCCTTAAACCCAGGGTAGCCGCCAAAGAGCGGCAACCCTGGGCTGTAAGACGTAGCCCCTTCGGGGCAAAGAAAATGGCGGCACATCCGCAGGATGCACCGCCCCTATCGCTCGATTGGTTAGTCGTTTAGTTGCCGGACGTGATAAGTCCTGCTTGCGCCGCCTTGGGGTCGTACGGCGTCGCCAGAAACTTCTTCGCTACTGTCAGAGCGTCGTCGTAATTAATTCCGGAGGCCACCGCTTTGTTGTATTCATAAACGGCCTTGTTGCGATCACCCTTAGCATCGTAGGCGTTGCCCCGTTTGATGCGTGCCCACACCTCAATCCACGACGGCTTCAATGTTCCGTTCAGAGCGGCCTCCAAATTGTCGAGGGCAAGCTGCCAGTTGCGCTGTTCCAGATAAAGCAGCCCAAGGTTGTAGTAAACCCAGGAGTTTGAACGATCCAATTTCAAGGCCGCTTCAAACTGCTGTTGGGCCTCGGCGTAGAGGCCTTCCTTCATCTGTTCGATGCCTCGCCGGGCAATGATCGAAACGCGTAAGTCTTCAGACATGCGCAGAATTCGAAAGTTTGGATCGACGACTACTTCAATCGGCTGTCCATTCGATTCAAAGTCGAAGTCTTCGCTGCGTCCTTCAATCCTGGTAATGATTGTCTGGTTGTCGGCCTCGGCCCGCAGCATCAGTTGCACGGGCATGCGCAGAGTTTCGAGCGTTTGCTTCACGGTGCCGCGCGTTCGGAATTTGCCGGAACGAGTGCGAATTATTTGGTAATCGACAGTAAACTCGGGAACGCCTGTTCCTTCGACCCATTGAGCGAAGAAATAGCGCATGTTCTGCTCGCCGACCTGTGATGCCAATTTTTCGAAATCGTCTATTCCCGCATTCTTGCCGCGGAACTGTTGCAGGAACATTCCCAGCAGACGATCAAACTTCTCTTTGCCAAGAGTTTCTCGCAGCATGCGAAACACCATGGCGCCCTTGTGGAAAACGATCGACTGATACGCGGCCGACTGATCGTCAAGCGCGCCGGGCGCGCGAGCAATCGAGGCAGTTTGTTCAAAGGTGAGCGCTCGTTCCTGTTGTTCGCGTTGCGCCGCTTCCAGCGCGCCGCCGCTCAGGTTTGATTCACGGAAAGCAAAGGCGCTCCACTCCGCCAGGCCCTGCGAAAGCCATGCATCGTCAAACGACTTGAGTCCCACCGTCTGGCCCCACCACTGGTAAGCCACTTCACGCGCCAGCTTCTCGTCAGGCATGGGTCGCGATGAATCAAAAAGCCTGGAGGCGAGAAAGATCATGCCGGGTCCGGAATACGCATCAAGACTATCGTCGTCAACCTGGGCCACGACCAGACGAGTTCCGAACAATGGTGGTCCATAGGCCTTCGAGTAAAACTCCAGCACCTGGCCCATCATCTCCGCATAGCCGTTAATCCGGCCTTCGCTGCCGGGCTTCGCGTAAAATTGAATTTGATAATTGCCGAAGCGCAGCTCACGGCTAATGTATTGGCTGGCGGCAAAGTTTCCTATCAGCACCGGCTGACGGTGTACAAAACGATAGCGCACCGCTCCTTCTTTTGGCGCCGACACGCCCACCACCGGATCGTCGCTAGTGCCTGCTACCTGCACGCCCGCCGGAACGATCAAGGTGATGTCAGACGTGGCGCGGTCTACTGCATAGTCGTGAAACGGAAACCAGCGCGATGCATACATCAGATACGAGCCTTCGTTGCCGATGTAAGCCAAACGCTTGGTCGCCAACGGCCCGCCTTCGGGCGACAGGAGAGCGCCGCTCCATCTGAAACGAAGTGTCGTCGGTTGGTTAGCTGGAACTACCTGGCCTAGATCTACCCTTACGCTGGGGCCAAGTGAACCCACTCCCACTGCGTCCTGTACAAAACCGGTCAGCGGTTTGCCATCACGATCGATACTCTCCACACGCAACGACCCATTGAGTTCAAACACGAGCGAACGTGTGGCTTCCAACGGAACTACCGTAATGTCGGCCCCTGCCCGCAACATGTGTTGATCCGGAATCAGCTGCGCCTCGATCCTGTAATTGGTGATATCAAACTTGCTGGCGGCCTGTTGCGGCGCAGGCTGCTGCGCGCTCGCAGACGCCGCAAGGGTCATCAAGACGGCAAGAACCGAAAACACTTGGGGAAAGATGGGCCTGGATATCTTCATATTTTCTCTGCTTTGATCGGGCGATTGGTCCGAAATTATACAACCGCGAATTTACGACAGCCAGCGTTCAGCACATCGGTTTCCGCGCGGGCTCAGATGGAGACTGGCAAGGGTGACCGCCGTGGTGGAAGCTTTCTGCGTCGGGTTTTGGATGGTAAGAAGGCGCGACCGGTTGGCTGCGTTATTCAGTGGATTAGCTACAGTTTTCAGCGAAGAGGTGTCTTGTCAGTACCGCCTGGTACTGACAAAGCGAGCTAGCTGGTTATGGCGTGCCCTTTTGAACACCGACAAAGTTCATCTCGCGCTGATCTTCGCTAACGCCGGGCAAAAGCCGGTCGCCGGGCTCAAACCTGAACCCGTCCTTGGAGGGAATTACTCGATAATTGTGGCTGGACGGCGCCACTTTGAATGAATAAATTCCCTGCTCGTCAGTGGTCGAAGCGAGCACAGTTCCCTGCGGACTAATCAAAACCACAACCGCATTGGCAATGGGGTTGCTGGCTGAGTCAACTACACGTCCTTTGATCGTGACGATAGTCGCCCGTGGCTTTTGAATGCTTTCAACGATAGCGGATTCAGGGCTGCCGGGCTTGGGCGAGGCCATTGTGGGGGCGGGGGTCGAAGGTTCAGGTGAAGCTTTAGTTTCCGGGGCTGATACCGGAGACTCGGTTCTAAGGGGTTCCGAACTGACAGGAGCAGAGCTCGGAGTTACCTCGGGAGATGAGGACGACTGCGCCGGCGCCGAGCTTTTGTCGGCAACCGAAGACGCTTCAACCTGAGTGGGTATGCCTGATAACGCAGCCCCGATTTGCTCGTCGAGTCCCGTCAGTGATCCGTGTCTCTTGCGATAGAGTCGCTCGATGACAGTGCGTCGTGCAGGGTCAGGATCGCCGACGCTGTAACTCTTGATGTAGAAGGCAAGTGCTTCATCACTCTTGTCCGAACGTTCGAGTGCGGCTCCGAGGTGCCACAAAGATGTTCGCCATACCGGAGTGCGCTCGGGAAGAATGTTGGCGGCGCGTCTCAAGTGGTCCACCGCTTCTTCCGCCTTGTCCTGGTTAAAAAGCGCCCAACCCGAAATGTCTTCAATGCGTCCGCGCAGAAGATTCGACAAAATATTTCGCGGAGCTTCGACAATGTCGGGCGTGCCTCCTTGCGCAATCGCACGCGCGCGAATCTCTCGATACTCGTCAGCCTGCACGGCCAGTGTTACTTCCGGCACGGTCAATCCTGCGTCGGCTGTACTTCGCGCTGCTTCCGCAAGTGCGTGAGAAGTCGAAAACCCAATCCCTTTTTGCAGCAACCGGCTGGCAGCATAGAGCTGGCGATGGACCAGCGCGGGATCGCTACCCGAGGCGAATTCCTTCGCTGCGGCGACAATGCTCTGTTCGTCGAGTTTCCCGCCCTTCTGATCCTGATTGGATAAGACCGTAAAAACCAAAAGGTCCTTTAAGACTTTTGCACTGGTGTCGTTATCCGCCGCGATAGATTGAAAGATGCTTCCGCGACGCTCCGGCGCCAGCAGTTCCGGGAAACTATTTGCTTGCGCGGACGTCCTCCCGGCGAGACGAGTTTCAATTCGTCCGTCTTTCCAGTCAAACGACTCCGTCAAAACTTCAGCGGCCTCGGCAAAGAGTCCCGCGGCCACCAGCGCGTTTGCAAGCTCGTAGTCAAGCGTAGGGAATTTTCCATACTGGCGAGCAAATCGCAGCGCTCGTTCCGCGTTGAGCGGTTTCTTTTGCGCGACAAACGTCCGGGCCATAGCTACGTGAGACCACGTGTATCTTGGTTCGATCTCCAGAGCTTTTCTGCCGTATTCATTCGCCTGGGCTGTGTCGCCATGCGCCGCAAACCAGTAAGCAACACCGGCCAGCAGGTTCAGATTTTTCGGGTCGGATTTGAGAGCTGCATCCAATTCGGTCTTAGCTTCATCGGTACGGCCTAGATCGAAGAGCGAAAGCACCATGCCTGCACGCGCGGCTTTGTCCGCAGCATCGAGGGCAAGTTGTTGACGATATAATGCGAGCGCGTCTTCCGACTTACCCAGCCCCCGACTAAGATCCGCAAGTCCGCGCCGGGCTGCTTTTGAATTTGGATCAAGTTCGAACGCGCGTTTGTATTCGACGAGGGCTTCGTCCAAACGCAGCGAGATGTGCAGAGCCAATCCCAAATTTTGGTGCGCCTCCGCCATATCCGGCGCCAGAGTGACAGCCTGCGTGGCAATCCGGACAGCTTCACCCGACTGTTCAGTATTAATGTAGTAGGAGGAAAGCGCGATCAGTCGCTTCGCATCACTGCCGAATTTCGTCTCAATGGTTTGCGCAACCTGCGCGGCGGAAGCACGTTCACCACGCAGGTACAGGTTCAAGGGAATCTGGGCTATCACTCCGGAAAATAACTTTTCTGACATGTCCGGAGGCGCTGTGTTGAGCGCCAGCATGAGTTGCTCGAGTCCGCCCGCCGCGTCGCCTTTTTTCAAACGCGCGTCGCCAACCCCGGCATGAGCACTGACGAGCAGTTCGATTGCGCGCGGCTTCGATTTCGAGTCGGGATAATCCGCAAGAAACTCTTTTAACCTGGTGATGCGTGCCTCGAGTGGCAAGGTAAGCGTCAGCTCAACTTCTTCGGATTCGTCAGCGTCGTCCTCCGGCGTCGGCTCCGGTAGCTTTCTCGTGGCCGCGCTTTCGTTGCGCGAAGTGGGCGTTTTATCGCGAGATGCTTTTGGCTGTTTCGTTTTCGGCGAACCACTCTCGGTACGGGAAGGGAGCGACGCAATGGCCTCCGGAGTTGCGGGTTCTTTAGGCGTACCAGTGGTATCGTTTGGGCTTTCAGTAACCTCAGCCGGTTTGGCTGTAGTGTTTTCGCTCGGAGCCGGTGGGAGGTTTACTTTTGTGCTGGCTTCGATCGTTACCGGTTCAGCCGGTGGCTGATCAACAGGTGTGGTAGCGGCGACGTCAGGTGTTGGTGTTGCGGTGGCCCCGGCAACTCTCGGTCGGACTGTTTTAGGGGGAGGCTTTACTTCCGCTACAGGCTCATTCGCTTGTTGATCTATTGAAGACGGCGCCGCCGCTACACTGCCGGGTGAAGATTCAAAATCCGCTACATTCATCGCCAGCTTTTGAGCCATCGAACTCACGAAGTGGTGAACCCCCAGATTTAAACCCCCACCAAAATCCCCGGCACCGATGAGCGCTTTCATTCGCTGGCTCATCTCTCCTAAAACAGCTTCAGGCAAATCGCTCTGCACCGATCTACTAAACTGGGTGAATGACTCCTTTTCATTTACTGCCAGCACCAGCAACAAGCTTTTGTTTTTCGTCGCACGCGCGCCGACGTTCCAATCCATCGCCACCTGTCGGGACAAACCAAAGATGTCCCGCCCGCCGGTTGAGGGGACCGTTACCACGGCAAAGTCGATTCCAACTTTTTGTTTCAGGTTCTCGAGGAGATTGGTGAGTTGAAGTTTGGTCTTTTCATCCACGACGCCCGCAAAGTCGTTTACATGGCCCGTTCGGGCCGGCACATCACTTTGGGTTTGGGCAAATTGATTGGATTCTCCGCAAAGAAAGAAGGCGACGACGCACGCGAAAAACAAAATTAATCGAGGCATCCGGTGGGCTGATAAATTCATTATTTCAAACTCTCTGTTCAGACGGTGGAATTAACGGAAACGCTCGATCGGGGAAAAGCGTTCGGTTCGAAATGGGAGACGTTTGCGCGGCCCATGATAACATCGCGTGCTTTTGAGGAGCGAGGCGGGTCAAAAAAGTCGTGTCCCAATCTGTCTATGAGTGAACTCGATGAAGCCTGGGCTATTGCGCTTGCAGACGCGGAATCTCGAGCTCGCGCCGCCGGAAGGACTGACTTGTCCGCGTACCTCGCCCTGCGCAATTCCAACGACCTACACAGAAAAGTCGGCACGGACTGGTTGTTGACCACTTTCACAACCGTCGCGGGCGAGGCCAATCGCGCCGGTGCCTCTCTTCAACTTGCAAATGATGATACTCACCGGTTCAAGTTCGAAAACGCGACCATGGTTGGTCCCCGCTTAAACCTGGACAATGGCGTGCGAAGACTATCGGTCGAAGTCGGTTGGCCGCGAACGCCACGCGATGGCTTTATTCGCGGCGGCGGACTTTCCTGCGCGAAGATCAAGCACTTCGGCCGGAAGTCATTAGATGAGGAGTTGCGACTCATTCTCGATCCTACGGGCACACCCCGCTGGATCGTAAAGGAAAACCACGAGGGCTTTCGCGAAGTCCATGAAGCTGATGTGCGACGACACGTTTCCATCCTCCTGAATCAGCCCTCGAAACCATCCATGAGCCGCTAACCATTTCCGCAGGCGAGTGCACGTTTTCGAACCACCGGCCCGCAAAAAATAATTCAGCCCGCATAAAACCGCGTGTTCAGGCGTGCGATTACGCTCGAATAACTCCAACCTCCTTTTCGGCACAATGCTTGCCACTTGAATAGCGGTCAGACGCTCGACTCAAATAGGTGTCCCCGGACGAGCGTCAAAATAAGCAGGCCAACACTGGTAAGAACCATCTTCGAGTGTGGTCCGCACTAAAGAGATTTGAAGGAGAATAGTAATGATGAACCGACGCACATTGAAGTTTTCAATCTTTGCGGCTGCGGCGATGGCTCTCTGCTTACCGATGCTGGCAGCCGCGCAAGGCTCATGGGGCCGAAATGGCCGTTACGATGATCGCTACCTGCGTGACTCGATTCACCGGTTAGATCGCCTGGCTAAAGACTTCGAAAAAGAACTGGACCGCAGTTTGGATCGGAGTCGCAGGGACGGCACACGCCGCGAAGACAGGATTAACGCTGAAGCCCGCCAGTTTCGGGATGCTGTTGGCGATCTGAAGTCGAGATTCGGCAACGGACGAGACCTTGATCGCAGCCGCGATGAAGCGCAGAGGGTTTTACAGGAAGCTCGACAGCTCGAAAGAGTTGGGTTCGGCCGCGGAGGCAACGGTCGAGTTGGATCGCTGTGGTCCGCGATTCGACGCGAGTTGAATGTGATCGGTAGCGCTTTTGGGAGCTACGGCTACAACGACGATGTCAATCGCAACGGCCGTCGCAACCGAAACAACAATGACGACTGGTGGCGAAGGATTCCCTTTCCGAGGTAGGACAGACTTTTCAGTCTGTCGATTCTTAGCTGCAGACACGTTGAGCTGACCAAAGCCCCGTCTGACTCGAAGAGTGAGGCGGGGCTTTCGCACGCCACTTCAAGAACCCAGCACGGTAGCGCGGGATGCTGGATGCTTGCCCCAAAGGGGCTACGTCTGTAAAGCCCAGGGTTGCCGCGCTTTGGCGGCTACCCTGGGTTAGATGATGGAATAAACTTCAACCGCAAAGCGGTTGCGGCTTATATGCTGAAAAGGCACAGCGGCCGCAACCGCGATGCGGTTGAGGGCGTCAATCGCTTCCTTCCCAGGGTAGCCGCCAAAGCGCGGCAACCTTGGGCTTACAGACGTAGCCCAGTTGGGGCAATACAACATCGTTCGCTCGTAGGCTCCGACTCGCGTTTGACTGTCTTGCTACCACGCCTTCGCATCTTTGGAGCTTGATGACAGAATAGCTTCATGCCCGGGACGCTCTATCTCATCTCAACGCCGATCGGAAATCTCGAGGACATTACACACCGGGCAGTCAGGTTGCTGGGCCAGGTTGATTTAATCGCCTGCGAAGACACTCGCCACACGCGAAAACTGCTCAACCACTACGGGCTAAACACCCGCACCGTCAGCTATCACGAACATAACGAGCAAGAACGCGCGGCCCAACTGCTGAAGTTAATCGAGTCGGGATCTGACGTAGCGGTCGTCTCCGACGCCGGCACACCCGGAATCAGCGATCCGGGTTTTCGTCTAACCAGGCTCGCCATTGACGGTGGCGCGCGCGTTGTTCCGGTGCCTGGACCAAGTGCGTTGGTGACTGCGCTCGTGGCTTCGGGTTTGCCTACCGATGAGTTCTTCTTCGGTGGTTTCCTGCCGGCTCGTTCGGGCGCGCGTCGCACGCGGTTTAAGGAAGTCGCGGACCTGCCCGCCACGCTGATTTTTTACGAAGCCCCACATCGCATCGCGGCGAGTCTAAGGGATGCTCATGAAGTATTGGGCGAACGCAACGCGGTTGTTGCACGCGAGTTGACGAAACTTCACGAAGAGATCGCACGGGGACTTTTGAGTGAGTTGGCTGCACGCTTCTCTTCGGAAAATGCTCGCGGTGAAATGGTTCTGATCATCGACCGCGATATTATTCAGGGGGAGCCACGAGAAGAGACGAAAGCCACAAGTATCAGCGCTCTGGTTGATTCATTGGAAAAAGAGGGCCTGGACCACCGGGCGGCATTGAAGAAAGCGGCGCGAGAATTAGGACTGTCTCGTGATGAAGCGTATCGCCGGCTAGTGGCTGAGCGCGGCAAGTAAAGAGGAGGGTGTCGGGTGTCGGGTGCCGGGTGCAGCAAGCTTGAAGTTGATCGGTTCCTCAGTAATCGCCGTCACCCGGTCACCCCACGCCGACACCCGACACCCTTCTTTCACGGTCTTCCTGCTGATAACTGCGGCGGCAAAGGCTTATCAACCTTAGGGCGAACCGGCATGTTCGCGATCTCCCACAGCGTCATATAGATCGTGCGGCTAATTTTCTCCATCTTTTCATAATCAATCTTGTCCGCGGAATCACCCGGGCGGTGATAGTCCTCATGCAGACCATCGAAAAAGAAAACTATGGGGATTCCTTTGCGCGCGTAGTTGTAATGATCGCTGCGGAAGAAAAAGCGATTCGGATCAGTAGGATCGTCGTAACGCAAATCATACGTGAGATTCAAATACTGCTTGTTCACGCTCTCGGTTAATTCGCCCAACTCCGTGCTCATCATCTTCGAACCGATGACGTAAATCTCATTTGGCCCCGACAGTCCGCTGTTTCGCGGAGACGTGTCACCTTCTTTTTTGCTGCGGCCGATCATATCTATGTTGATCTGGGTGACGATCTTGTCCAGCGGAATCGTAGGGAAGTCCGTGAAGTAGCGTGAACCCCACAGTCCTTTTTCTTCCCCAGTGTGCCAGACAAACAACACCGAACGTTTGGGTCGCGTGCTTGTCTTCGCCAACGCTTCCGCCATTGCCAGCAGCGCGGTCGTGCCGGAACCGTCATCGTCAGCACCGTTATAAATTGCGTCGCCATTAACCGGTATGCCGACACCGACATGGTCGTAGTGAGCGCCGAGAGCCACGTATTCATTCTTCAAGACGGGGTCACTGCCTTCAAACACACCCACTACGTTCTGAGTTGCTGCCACATCCGACTTTACCCTCACCGTTATTGAAAGTGTCTTTTGCGCGCTCAATACAAACGGCTCCAACGGCTGACCACCGTAAGCTGCTTCGAAGATCGAGGTCGCATTCTGTTTCTCGCCCTGAAACAGAAGATTCGTTAGACGAGGCCCGGCCACGATTCCAGGACTCTGTGGACTACTCGCCGCTTGAAACCTCTCCACAACGGTTGTGCCTCGTTCAGTAATGCGAGTCCGATTACGGTCCCAATTGGCGAGGTACTGGAAGTCGGGAACAAAAACGATACCGACCGCACCTTGCTTCATCGCATACTCTGAAGGGTTCATCCAATCTTCGCCGCGCCTTCCACCGATGTCTGATCGAGTCACACCGCGTGGCAGCCCCTCGGGCGGCGAGAAGACGATCGCAATCTTCCCTTTGGCGTCAATGCCTTTGTAGGCATCGATGTTCTTCGATTTGATGAACCATCCAGTGCCGGCAAACACCAGTTGTGATGCCGGAACATCGGCGGTGCGCGCCAGCGGAATGTAGTCGTCGCCCAACGCCAGGGTTTGATTATTCATCTGCGCTCGCGTTTCAGTCCTATCGACCGCGGTCCTGCTCAGAGCAATTTTTTGAAAGAACGTGCCGTTGTCCCCGGCAGGCTTTAGTCCCCACCGCGACATGTTCATGGCCAGAAACTGTGCGGCCGTATCGAGACCCCGCGAAGGCGTGTCGCGACCTTCCAAAACATCTGAGGCTATGAACGACAAATAGTCACGAAGCTGGGCGGCAGTGATGTTATCCGCGCCCCTCTGCGTGGCGGTCGACGCTGGTGCGGCTTTCTGGTTTCTATTGGTCTTGCGCTGAGCGAAGGCCGGCGAAGAGTTGAAAACGAGAAGGCTCGTCAACAGAACAGCGGCGAGTAGTCTTTGCATATTTTCTCCGGTGGAATCTTGTGGGGGACGTGTTACGAACTGCCCGTAACTTAACGGTTGCCGGTTCGGGGCAGTAGCCCGACCGTCAGGGAGGGCGTTGAAGCCAGGGTAATACGCCCTTCCTAACGGTCGGGCTACTGCCCCGTTGCAGTTTACGCTTGCTGCACCGCTTGCACCATTCTCGTCAAAGTCTCTTTTGCATCGCCATACAGCATGCCGGTCACATCCTTGAAGAACAACGGATTCTCCAGACCAGAAAATCCTTTTCCCTGGCCGCGTTTTAAAACCACCACTGACTTGGCACGATCTACTTCGAGAATCGGCATGCCGGCAATCGGGCTACTCGGATTATCTCGCGCATCCGGGTTAACCACGTCGTTCGCGCCAATCACGACTGCAACGTCCGTCGCTGGAAATTCAGGATTAATCTGTTCCAACTCATACAGAGAGGAATAGGGCACGTTTGCTTCGGCGAGTAGGACGTTCATGTGGCCGGGCATGCGTCCGGCGACCGGATGTATTCCGAACTTAACCGTCACGCCTCTCTTCTCCAAAGTGTCGGCCAACTCTCTCACCGCATGTTGGGCCTGGGCTGTGGCCATTCCGTAACCGGGAACAAATACCACCTGCTT
>JBGTCM010000310.1:0-10894 GCA_041748795.1 Pyrinomonadaceae bacterium | reverse complement strand
CCTTACAACGAGACGCAGGAATACGTACGCAGGATCACGAGGCGCTACTCAATGATTCGAGATCCGCTGGCCGCGCGCTACTCGAACAACATGACGAGAGATCAAGTGGCGGCGATGCAAATCAAAGAGTCAAAGCCGCTGACGATTTATGAACGAAGCATTTCTACGGTTCAACTACCGGACGGTCGCTTGCAGTTGATCTCACAGTAAAAAGCAGAAAGCGGTAAGCAGAAGGCAGAAGGCAGTTAGCGAGACCCGCTGACTGCTTTTATTTTTTGCCTCTGCTTTCTGCTTTCTGCTTTCTGCCTATCTGCTTTCTGCCTTCTCTAACTTCAACTCACCGGCTGAGTCACTAACGCCGGTAAAGGTGTCAGCACCCTCGCCGCCGGGACGCACAGCACTGGACATGGCGCGTTTCTTACAACTCTCTCAATCTCTGAACCCAGCACTGGAGTGCCGCCAAAAAGCGAAGCATGAACGCTGGTCCCTATGACTATCAAATCCACGTCCTTCTCCGCAGCCAGCCTAACAATTTCTTCGTAAGGCCTGCCTTCAGAGATATGTGTAATCGCGCGCGCACCATCGCTGCGGGAGAGTTGAGCCATACGCTCCTGCATTTCGCTGCGCAAACGAGTGAGCGCGTGCAAGCCACCTTCAGGAAACATCACTGATATCTGTTCCAGGTAGTCTCCAATAACGTAAACGGCGTGGAGCTCGGCGCCACATTGATTGGCCAATTGAGTTGCAACCTGGGTCGCGGCAGCAGAAGACGGTCTGAAGTTTGTGGACAGCAACACGCGATTCAAGCGCACTTCGCTGCGGCTGCCTCTGTGTTCGACAAAATCATGCTGCGGCGGACGAATTGTAAGCACCGGACATGGGGCTTCCGCAATGATCTCTTCGGCGGTTGAGCCCCATAGTGCGCGCGCCAGACCCTTGCGTCCATGAGTTACAACCGTAACCAGATCGATTTCATAGTCGCGCACCGCCTTGGCAATCTGCGCCGCCGGTTCTCCCTCGACTATCACCGGTTCAACTTCCAAGCCGTCAAACAACTCATCGGCCAGAAGATCTCGAACCTCCGTCCGGAGTTGAAGTAACCACTTATTGTCCTGCTCCGTAAACACACGCTCGGGCAGTGTCAGTAAATTGGGTGGCACGGTCGCACTCTGAACACTGAAGAGCACAATTCGTCCGCCGCCACTACGCGCAAATGCCGCCGCATATTTCAGGGCTGCGCGCGCGTGGGGCGTGAAGTCTGTGGGAAACAAAATGTTTCGAAAAGGATACATGTTGTGGGTTGGCGCGGAGTCTAACAAGAAACCGGTTGACGGGGGAATAGAGGCCGCATCCTTAGGCTACTCGCCAGAAAGCAATTAAGCCTTTGTAATATTTGTCGCCTACAGCATCCCGCGCTCCCGCGCTGGGTTCTGTAATTGGCTAAAGAACTGCATCAGAACCCGAATCAAAAGTGCTCTGAATTGCGCTGGATTTTTCCCGGCGTTCCGTGCCAAACTCCGCACGCAATTCCTGTCTGCCCGCCCGGGCAATAGCCATACGCAAGACTATTTAGCTGGTGATCTGATTTCAGCCACGGGGGAGCTTTCGCTTGGCCTTAACGCTCATAGCGCTCGGATTCCTATTGCTGCTCTCAGCCGCATATCGTCTCTACGGCGGTTGGGTAGCAAAACAGTTTAAGCTGGACGATGATCGCCAAACGCCTGCACATCGCGTTAATGACGGCATCGACTTCGTTCCCACCCGACCATTTTATCTCTTCGGTCAACACTTTTCTGCGATAGCTGCTGCAGGTCCGATCGCCGGGCCGATTCTTGCTTGTCAGGCTTTCGGTTGGCTTCCGTGTCTGCTCTGGATTGGGTTGGGGGTTGTGCTGATCGGCGCGGTCCACGACTTTGCCGGTCTCGCCGCGTCAGTCAGACATGGCGCCACGTCGATCGCTGAAATTACGCGTGAACATCTTGGAGGCAAGGCGGGCAGGGCGATGATGGCCTTTATTTGGATCGCGCTGATTTATGTGATCGTAGCTTTCACTGACATCACTGCGGGAACTTTCGTGGGCGGCTCAGAAGAGCTGCGCGCGACAATGGTGAACTTCAATCCAGGCGGCGCCGTAGCAGCGGCCAGTATTCTCTATCTGCTGCTTTCAGTACTGCTCGGAGTGGTCCAACGTTATCTGAACCCACCACTGTGGTTGGTTACGTTGATTTTCGTACCTGCGGCGTTTGCAATGTCGTGGGCGGGAACGATGGCCTCAAACGTCTTCGTACTAGATCACAAAACGTGGGGCGTGCTCATCATTCTTTATTGCGGTGTTGCATCGATCGTCCCCGTTTGGGCCCTACTTCAACCGCGCGGTTATCTGGGCGGCTTTATTCTCTACACTGCCCTGGCGCTGGGCATCATCGGAGTATTCTTCGGTGGTTATGAAATTCAGCAACCGGCATTTAAAGCTTTCGACGTTGGCGGAATGACCGGCATGTTGTTTCCCTTTCTCTTTGTGACGATTGCCTGCGGCGCGTGCTCGGGATTTCACGGATTGGTGTGTTCCGGTACAACCTCCAAGCAGATTGATCGCGAGTCGCATATGCGGCCTATCGGCTATGGCGCAATGCTTGGCGAGGCCTTCGTGGCCTTGATTGCACTCGTCACGGTAATGATCGTCGCGCAGGAAGCTCTCCGCGGCAAGGCACCGGGGACGATTTATGGCAACGGTATCGGGCAGTTCCTGACGTTGATTATCGGCAGGGACAACCTCGCTTTTGCCGTGACGTTTGGAGCGATGGCTTTTTCTACGTTTGTTTTTGACACGCTCGACGTGTCCATGCGACTTGGGCGTTACATCGTGCAGGAGCTCTTTGGTTGGAAAGGACGACTCGGTGCATTCATCGGCACGACCGTAACGATGGGACTTCCCTTTTACTTCATCCTTTTCGCGCCGCCAAACTCCTGGACGAAATTCTGGACACTCTTTGGCGCCTCCAATCAGTTGCTGGCGGGTTTGACCCTTCTCACCATTACGGTCTGGCTCTACCAGGCACGACAACGAATCGCGTTTACCCTGGTGCCGATGATCTTTGTGCTCGTGATTACTCTCTGGGCGCTGTCATCACTCGTGATTGGTAACCTGCGCATTACCAAAATCGGTTCCGGCCAGCTGGATATTGAGTTGATAAACGCGATTGCGGCCGGGGCACTGGTGGGGCTCGCTTTGTACCTTGCTGTTTTGGCCTTGGTAAAAATGCGACGTGACCGCCAAAGCGGAATGCTGACTTCGCCACATCCTGCGACCAGCCTGGAGTGACCTTTACAAAACCGAGCCACGGCACCTGACTGATTCACCAGCCGTTTAGATAGAGCACTTGTGCTCAGCCGCGCGCAGCGGACAAGTCCGCGTTCTAAACGATTTGTAATTCACTCACTCAAGATTAAACCCCTATCCCTTCTGGACAGTTTGGCTGCTAATCTGGATAATACCCGGTTTCAGCACGAACGGTTGCTCGGCATAGGTAGGCGGCGCCCATAGCGTAGACGGACGTCCTGCCGTGAAGACTGTGCCCAGGGCGGCTAAATGCTCGTAAAACTCACCGCAATTAGATCAGAAAGGAACTGACTCGGAGTCGAACAATGGTGATCACAGTCATCCTGTAACGTTACCAGGCAGGCCTGTGGTTAGTTCGCTTCCCATTACCATCATGGATTACCAAAGCCAAGGTTCTCGCTTTTCAACGATTGCCGCGCACATCCGTAGGCCGCTTTTCACTTTTTCCGTACTGCTGTTGAGTTTGGCCGCATTCGCATCTCCGGCCTTCGCTCAACAACACTCGGGTGGGGAAGCTAACCTGATTTTGCCGGACCTTTCTTCGGTAACCTTTTTCGGTGGCATGGATGGCCACAGGCTCTTGATGATTGGGCTTGTAGTCTGCGTCCTGGGTCTCGCTTTCGGCCTGGCGATTTACATGAACCTGAAAAAGCTCCCTGTGCATCGCGCCATGCGCGAGATCTCGGAGCTAATCTATGAGACTTGCAAAACTTACCTCGTAACGCAGGGCAAGTTTATTCTGATCCTTGAAGTCTTCATCGGCGCCATCATTGTTCTGTATTTTGGTGTGCTGTCGGGAATGGAACCCTTTCGGGTGGCCATTATCCTGTTGTTTAGTTTGGTCGGCATCGCCGGCAGTTATGGCGTAGCGTGGTTTGGAATTCGTGTGAACACCTTTGCAAACTCGCGCACCGCATTCGCCAGTCTCGAAGGCAAACCATTCCCTCTTTATGCGATCCCGCTCAAAGCCGGTATGAGCATCGGCATGATGCTAATCAGCGTTGAGCTGCTGATCATGTTGTGCATCCTGCTGTTTATTCCGGGCGATTACGCCGGTCCATGCTTTATCGGCTTTGCCATTGGTGAATCACTCGGCGCCGCCGCGCTTCGTATCGCCGGCGGCATTTTCACTAAGATTGCCGATATCGGATCAGACCTGATGAAGATCGTCTTCAAGATCAAGGAAGACGATGCGCGTAACCCGGGCGTGATTGCTGACTGTACCGGCGATAATGCCGGCGACTCCGTGGGACCAAGCGCTGACGGTTTTGAAACTTACGGCGTTACCGGCGTCGCGCTGATCACGTTCATCCTGCTGGGCGTGCGCGACACGGATGTTCAGGTGCAACTGCTGGTTTGGATTTTCGTGATGCGCATCATGATGATCATCGCCAGCGCCGGTTCTTACTTCATTAACGATTTGATCGCGAAGGCCCGTTATGGCAACGCGACGAAAATGAACTTTGAGGCGCCGCTAACCTCGCTCGTATGGATCACATCGATCGTTTCCGTGGTGATTACTTTCATAATCTCCTATCTCACGATTCCGACGCTGGGCGGCGACGCCAGCCTCTGGTGGAAACTCTCCTGCATCATTTCCTGCGGCACACTAGCCGGCGCGATCATTCCCGAGCTGGTTAAGGTGTTTACTTCGACTGAGTCCGCACACGTCAGTGAAGTGGTGACTTCGTCGAAGGAAGGTGGGCCATCGCTGAATATTCTTTCTGGTCTGGTGGCCGGGAACTTCTCCGCCTATTACCTGGGAATCAGCATCGTCATCCTGATGTCCATCGCTTACTACTTCAGCACCATGGGCCTCGATCCTTTGATGGTTGCCGCCCCGGTGTTTGCCTTCGGACTTGTGGCCTTCGGGTTCCTGGGGATGGGACCGGTGACAATCGCCGTCGACTCGTATGGTCCGGTTACGGACAATGCGCAGTCGGTTTATGAACTCTCGCTGATCGAGCAGGTGCCGGACGTTGAAGCCGAAGTGAAAAGGGACTTCAACATGGATGTGGACTTTAGCCGCGCGAAACATCTTCTCGAAGAGAACGACGGCGCGGGCAACACGTTCAAGGCGACCGCGAAACCGGTGCTTATCGGAACCGCAGTGGTTGGCGCCACCACCATGATCTTCTCGATCATGATGACACTGACAAACGGACTAACGACAGACACCGAAAAACTTTCGCTACTGCATGCGCCCTTTGTTTTGGGACTGATTACCGGAGGCTCGGTGATTTACTGGTTCACAGGCGCGTCGATTCAGGCTGTAACTACCGGCGCTTACCGCGCGGTTGAGTTCATCAAGGCAAATATACGCCTCGAAGGCGTGGAAAAAGCTTCAGTGGAAGACAGCAAGAAGGTGGTTGAAATTTGCACGCAGTATGCTCAGAAAGGCATGTTTAATATCTTCCTGACCATATTCTTCTCAACCCTGGCGTTCGCGTTTGTCGAGCCGTTCTTCTTCATTGGCTACCTGATGTCAATTGCTGTGTTTGGACTGTATCAGGCTATCTTTATGGCCAATGCCGGCGGCGCCTGGGACAACGCGAAGAAGGTGGTTGAAGTTGAGCTGAAACAGAAAGGCACGGCGTTGCATGACGCAACCGTCGTCGGTGACACGGTTGGCGATCCATTCAAAGACACGTCGTCAGTAGCTTTGAATCCGGTCATCAAGTTCACTACCTTATTCGGATTGCTGGCAGTAGAGCTGGCGGTTTCAGTAAGTCATCAGAGCGAGAATGGGCCGATGATTACACATGTTCTTGCGGCCCTGTTCTTCCTGGTTTCGGTCTTCTTTGTTTGGCGCTCATTCCATAAAATGCGCATTGGCACACTGAAGGCTGAATCGTCCGGGTCATAGCGGCTTCCGGAACCGAGCGCGGTAGCGCCGGACCTGGAGGCGTCCTTGGCTTAGTTTCTTGGCGAAAGTGACTTGTCTGGAGAGCACAAAAATCTCAGGTTGATTCCAGCATCCGGCGCTACCGCGCTCGGTTCTGTAATGTCGGCGTTCTAAACCAGAAAGGCCATCCATGAGCACGTCTTACGCGAACCCTCAACCCGACACTTTGATTGGCGTCGCGCTGGCGC
Organism: Pyrinomonadaceae bacterium; assembly: GCA_041748795.1. Taxonomy (GTDB): domain Bacteria; phylum Acidobacteriota; class Blastocatellia; order Pyrinomonadales; family Pyrinomonadaceae; genus PSRF01. The sequence goes on along the minus strand of JBGTCM010000310.1, from coordinate 4,461 downwards.
CACTCGATTGGACACGATCCGTCTCCCTCGTGTTTGCGTTTAGTTTGCTCGTCGCGCTTTCCGCTCAAATCGTTATTCCGGTTGGGCCAGTGCCAATCACCGCGCAGACCTTTGCCGTGTTATTAACCGGCGCTTTGCTGGGATCGCGTCTGGGGGCAATGGCGATTATTGTGTACCTGATGGAAGGCGCCGCAGGACTTCCTTTTTTCTACGGCGGATCAAGCGGTCTCGTCCACTTGCTGGGACCAACCGGCGGATACCTGATCGCGTTTCCCGCCGCCGCTTTCATTACCGGAGCTTTTGCTGAGCACGGCTGGGACAAACGATTCGCCACAGCAGCGGCGGCGATGGCCATCGGATCCGTAGTGATCATGCTCAGCGGCTGGACGTGGTTTTCGCTGGTAACAAACACGCCTCTCTCGGTTGCCTTTCAACTCACTGTACTTAAGTTCATTCCCGGCGACATCATCAAGATCGTTCTGGCGGCGGCGGTTTTACCCACCGGCTGGAAACTGCTGAAACGTAAAGCTTCAAGCTGACAGTTCTCTAATACAATTACGGGCTCAGTGCCTCAGCGCCAAAGGCGCGAAATGTAACAGCCTGGGCCATCGGCCCTGGTCTTTCGGCAGGCAATACGCAAGCTAAGCTCCGTTCGTGCAGACCCCCGCCCTTTGTGCAACAATACCGCCCACCAATTTCTTCAGGAGTTGAATCTCAAATGTATCGAATAGCCCGTATCCATATCAGCTACCACCGTGCCTGGAAGTTAGCGATCATCATCGCGCTTGCATTCGTTGCAGCGACCGCAGTTCCAAACACAACCATCGCGCAAAGTGGCAAAAAAGCCCTCACGCACGAATTGATGTGGCTGATGAAACGCGTCGGCGCGCCGCTACCGAGCCCGGATGGACGCTGGGTAGTTTTCCCGGTTATCGAACCTGCCTATGACGAGAAGGACCAGGTCTCCGATTTGTGGATAACTGCCGCGGATGGAAGCACGCAACCGCGTCGCCTCACCTTCAGCAAAGGTGGCGAAGGTGGCCTGGCCTGGAGTCCCGACAGCCGCCGCCTTGCTTTCTCGGCCAAGCGCGAAGGTGATGAAGTAAATCAAATCTACGTAATGGACGTGGTTGCAGGGGGTGAAGCTATGCGTGTCACCTCGCTTTCAACCGGTGCGCGTGCGCCGCAGTGGCGGCCCGATGGGAAGGCCCTGCTATTTGTAAGTTCGGTTTATCCCGGCACGGTTGACGACGAAGCCAACAAGAAGATTGCGACTGAACGCAAAGGCCAAAAGTACAAAGCTCGGGTCTACGACAGCTTCCCCATTCGTCACTGGGACAAGTGGTTGGAAGAAATGCAGTCTCACCTCTTTGTGCAGATGCTGGAGCCTGAAGCCAAAGCTAAGGACATACTGGCGGGAACAAAGTTTATTGCTGGACCAGGTTTTGGCGGCGCGCTTGGAAACGCCGGCGACGAGATTCCCGCCGTTTGGGCGCCCGACGGTCAGTCGATCGTGTTCGTGGCCACGACCAACCGAAACGTCGCCGCGTATGCCAACTCGAATACGCTGCTCTACAAAATTTCAGCAACAGGTGGAGAGCCGGCGGCCATCACTACCGGCAACGACAGCCACGCGCAACCCGCTTTCAGTCCGGACGGAAAGTCACTTTTCTTCACAGTCACGCGTGAAAATGGTCAGGCTTACAATCTCAGCCGTCTCGGTATGATGCCCTGGCCTGGCGCGGCTCCGGTCAAAGTCTTAACTGAAAACTTCGATCGTTCTGTCGGCTCGTATGCTGCTACGCCGGACAGCAAAACAATCTACTTTCTCGCTGAAGAATCAGGCCACGAAAAACTGTTTACCGTTCCTATCGGCAGCGGCGATGCCCAGCGGGCCTTCGATATGTCGCTGGGGCAGTACACCAATCTGCGTATACCGGCTCGAGCCACATCAGCGATGCTTTTTGCCAGCTGGGACAGCGCAGTCAATCCAGCCGAAGTAGTACGCATCGATCCGAAAGCCGGCCGTCACGATCGCCTGACTTCAATCAACGTATCGGAGGCCGCCCAAATCGACTGGCAGCCACTCAAACATTTTTGGTTGACCACAAAGGCCGGCAGGAAGGTCCATAGCATGGTCGTCCTGCCGCCGAATTTTGATGAGGGGAAAAAGTATCCGCTGTTAGTACTGATTCACGGCGGCCCTGCTTCAATGTGGCGCGACCAATTCTTCTTGCGTTGGAACTACCATCTTCTCGCGAAGCCTGGCTACGTGGTCCTGCTCACGGACTATGTGGGTTCTACCGGCTACGGGGAAAAGTTTGCGCAGTCAATTAAGGGCGACCCGTTTATCGGACCATCGGCAGACATCAACGAATCGGCTGATGAAGCTGTGCGACTTTATCCATTCATAGACGGAAGCCGCATGGCTGCCGGCGGCGCCAGCTACGGTGGGCACCTCGCAAACTGGCTGCAGGCGACGACCACGCGTTACAAAGCTTTGATAGCTCACGCCGGTCTGATCAATCTGGAATCACAGTGGGGCACAAGCGACACGATCTATCATCGCGAAGTGAATAATGGTGGACCAGTTTGGGAACAGGGACCGGTCTGGCGTGAACAGAATCCGATTCGCTTTGCGAAAAACTTCCGCACTCCAATTCTGCTGACGGTGGGCGAAAACGATTTTCGCGTTCCGCTCAACCAAACACTGGAGAACTGGAGCGTGCTGCAGAGGCTGCGTATACCGAGTCGTCTCATCGTATTTCCGGAAGAGAACCACTGGATACAAAAGGGCGAAAACAGTCGCTTCTTCTACAGGGAACTGCATGCCTGGCTGGCAAAGTATTTGAAACCTGAAACGTCTTTACAGGCCGGCCAGTGATCTCTTTGGAGTGCGTCGGCTTGACGCCGCTTTTACCGATAGCTACACGCCGGGTTGAACTCGAGTGGATTGCTGGAGTAAGTAGCGGCGTCAAGCCGCTGCGGGCCAAAGCGGCGTCGAGCCGCCGCACTCCAGGGAGTAACAATGCACGTAATTAAAGTCCGTTCTCATCAGCGTGAAGAGCTGGTCGAGTTCACTTCTCAAGTTCAGGAAAAACTGAAAGACGGCGGTGAACGCGAAGGCATTTGCTTTCTCTACGTACAACATACAACAGCCGGCCTGACCGTTAACGAAAACGCCGATCCTGATGTGCCTCGCGACATGCTCCACGCGTTACGCACGCTCATCCCGCAACATGGTATGGACTTTCGACATGGCGAAGAGAATTCCGATGCTCACATCAAGGCAAGCCTGGTCGGCTCTTCGGTGTCGATTCCGTTCAAAGACGGGAAGTTGTTGCTTGGACATTGGCAGGGAATTTTCCTCTGCGAGTTTGATGGCGGACGCGAACGCCAGGTGATCATGATGATCAGGTAGGGCAGGCATTCCTGCCTGTCTGAGGTTGGGACGTCTAACCCACGAGAACCGGGAGCGATTCTCCATATGTCATTTTCCATTTCTCATTTTTCATTGATCGGCAAGGGCGTGAAGTTAAGAGTTCAAGCTTCAGCTTGCGTTTGCGAAGCTGGGGTTTAGAGACAGAGCTCAGACGTGCGGCAATGCGGCAATGACCAATTGAGAAATGGAAAATGACATATGGAAAATGTTTCTTTTGGTTTTGTACCTGGCTTCTTCCTTAAGCGGTGACAGACAGGAGTGTCTGTCCTACTAAAATGCCTCGCACCTACGACGAAATTGCTCCGCATTACGACACTGCGATACGTCCGTTTGAGCGCTGGTTTCTCGCCAGGCTCCGCGCCTCAACCTTTCAACATATTGCGCCCGACGCGCGCATACTCGAAATTGGTGCGGGAACGGGACTGAACTTCGTTTACTACCCCGATAACGCGACTGGTGTCGCCACGGAACCAAGCAAGGAAATGCTTCGAATTGCCGCGGAAAAGAAGCGCCCTCATGGCCTCAGACTGCTGCAAAGCTGTGCGGAGAACTTGCCTTTTCAGACTGGGTCCTTTGATGCTGCTTTTGCAACGCTGGTTTTTTGCTCAGTGCAGTCGCCAACTCGAGCCCTTGCCGAATTGCGTCGCGTTGTCAGGCCGGGCGGCACCATCGTGTTGTTAGACCATGTCCGGCCCGAAGGATTGCTTGGGCCGATTTTCGATCTACTTAACCTGATAACCGTGCCGCTGTTTGACGACCACTTCAACCGGAGCACGACTGATGCAGCGCGGGCTGCCGGGTTGGAATTACTGCGCGTGGAAAAGAGCTTGTTAGGCATCATCAATTTGATTGCGTGCCGAGTCTGAAATCCATCAGGGGTCTGGGTTGAAACTCTCTGTGCGTCCTCTGTGAACTCTGTGTCTCTGTGGTGAATTGTTCTGCTGCAACCGTTAACCACAGAGACACAGAGCGCACAGAGATTGCACAGAGAACAAAACGAGGCTTCCGAAAATCTTTAT
>JBGTCM010000309.1:0-10638 GCA_041748795.1 Pyrinomonadaceae bacterium | reverse complement strand
CAGGCCTAGCGAAACTGACGCGAACGTCGCCAGGTCAACCGCAGTAACTCCAAACAGCAACGTCGAAAGCAACCGCGTCAAAGCGAACGCTCCAGCGACACCAACGGCTACTCCGATTAAAGCCAGCGTCAGACCTCGTTTCAGCACCAGCTTCATCACATCGCGGAGTTGTGCACCCAGGGCCATGCGAATGCCAATCTCGTGCGTCCGTTGTGTCGGCAACAACGTAATCACAACCAGCGTCAGCGGATCGTTTCTCGTCACTCCGTACAACAAGCTCGTTAACCAGCGCGTCAGGATCGCTATCGCGGACAATCCTGGGCGCTTCAGCAGGCCTCGGATTCCATATCGGATGTCTTTCAGTAATGCTTCCATGGATTCTTTAAGCACTCTCCGGTCAGTATCTAATCGTCGCTCCGTATTAATCTCGGATCGTTTAGATCGGGCACTTGTGCCCGCCCCACTGCCGACAAGTCCGCCCTCTAAACGACGCGTTGCTTTATGTCCGACATGCTTTAGCTTGTCGCTTCCTACCCTGGAAGGCCTTCATCGCATCACCACGACAAGCTGAAGCATGTCGGACATCATCACTCATAAGTCAGCGCCACCATCGGATCCACTTTCGTCGCGCGTCGCGCCGGCAGGTAACACGCCAGAAACGCTACCGCCGTAAGCAGCCCGGCGATCGCTGCGTACGTCAGTGGATCAGTCGTGCCAACTCCATAGAGCAAACTGGCCATCAACCGCGTTAGCGCAAAAGCCATCGCCAGTCCGATGCCTACTCCCAGGAGCGTCAACGCCATTCCCTTCTTCAAGACGAGACCGAGTATGTTGTTTCGTTGTGCGCCAAGCGCCATCCGCACCCCAATTTCCTGTGTGTGTTGCACCACGAAGTAAGCCAGCACTCCGTAGATGCCCAGGGTGGCCAGCAGCAGCGCGAGCCCGGCGAAGATAGTCAGCAAAGTCATGCCAAGCTCACGTGACGAAGTCTCTTCGCCAAGTATCTGGTCCATCGTGCGAATGTTCGAGATGGGTTGTTCGGGATCCACCTGATGAATCGCATTGCGTACCGTGGCGACGAGGCCCAATGGTTCGACTGAAGTGCGTATGGCCAGATCCTGCGGTGAATAAAACGAAGCGATGCTCTGCTGGTAAGGAAAATACATTTCCGGTTTAACGGGTTCATCGACCGCCATTTGCCGCACATCACCGGCTATGCCGACAATCATCATCCACGGAACTTCAGGGTCGCCAGGGTCACCCAGTTTGATTCGTTTGCCGATCGCATTCTCGCCTGGCCAGTATTCTCGGGCCATCGTTTCATTGACGATGGCTGCATAAATCGACCGTTCGTTGTCGCCGTCATTGAAAGCGCGTCCCTCCTTAATCGGAATGCCCATCGTCCTGAAGTAGTCGGCACTAATTTGCCGATGATTAGCATCGTAAGAGAGACCACCCGCGATCGCCTGTTCTACCGATCGCCCTTCAATTGAAAAGCCATTCGTGCCGCCTTTAATCGCCAACGGCACAGTCGTCGAGTAACCCGCCGCTACAACACCCGGCAAACTCTTGACGCTTTGCAACACGTCGTTGTAGAAGGCCGTCCGCTGAGCGCGTTGAGGGTATTTGCTGCGTGACAAAACCGTCTTCACGGTCAAAACATTTTCGGGGCGTAATCCTGAGTACTGATTACGTAAGTTGAGGAAGGTCTGAATCAATAGTCCGGCGCCGACTAATAACACGAGTGCAAGGGCCACTTCTGCGACGACCATGGCGCTGCGCAAACGGTTGCCACCCGCGTTTAGTCCGGAGCGACCACCACTTTGCTTCAACGCCTCGTTGAGATCGATCCTCGATGCCTGGAAAGCTGGAGCCAGACCAAAAATCACGGCTGTTAACAAGGTAACCAGGACCGTAAAACCGAGCACCGGCAGATCGAGTCCGAGTTTGGTGGAAGTTGCCAGACCGTCGGGGACGAGTCGTTGTAAGAAAGTGAAGCTCCAGGTAGCCAGCAATAAACCAAGGGCTGAGCCAACCGTTGCCAGCAGCAAACTCTCAATCAGCAACTGGCGCGCAATCCGGATGCGGCTCGCGCCCAGCGCAGCGCGCACGGCCATTTCACGGCGACGACTGGCTGCGCGCGACAACAGCAAGTTTGCGATGTTGGCGCAGGCAATCAGCAATACAAACCCAACCGCAACCAGCAACATAAACAACGGCCGTCGCAGATCGCCTGACAACTGATCGCGCAGCGGCATTACATAGCCAACCAGACGCCCCGCCTCATCAGGATGGTCCTGGGCGATGCGCTGGTGAATGGCGCGGACCTCGGCATCCGCCTGGGCCACGGTGACGCCTGGTTTCATTCGAGCTACTACGTTCAGGTAATGACGGCCGCGCGAGGCCAGGCCTTCAGCAGTGAAGGCTATCGGCACCCACATACCGACCTTGCTGTTTAGGAACTGAAAGCCGGGAGGCATTACCCCGACCACGGCGTGCTTTTCGCCGTTGAGCAGAAGTTCACGACCGATAATGTTTTTGTCGCCGCCGTAGCGTTGCTGCCAAATGCTATGGTTGAGCATGAGGACCTTGTTTGCTCCGGGCTTGTCCTCCTCCTCTGAGAAAAAGCGACCGAGCGCAGGCGTTACTCCAAGCATCGGAAAGAAATTGGCAGTCACGCCGAAAGCGTCAACCTTTTCAGGCTCGCCGTCACCCGTGATATTGAAGGTGCGCATATCCATTGCGGCCACGTCTTCAAATACCTGGTTTTGGTTCTTCACATCGACGTAGTTGGCGGCAGCTGGAGAATTGCGTGGAAACCCAGCGAAAGATCCATCCTCCCAAATCATCACCAGGCGATCAGGGTCGGCAAACGGCAACGGTCGCAGTAACACTGCGTTGACGACGCTGAAGATTGCAGTGTTTGCACCAATGCCGAGTGCAAGCGTAATGATCGCGATCGCCGCAAAACCCGGCCGCTTTAACAAACTCCGAATTCCGTAGCGAGCGTCTTTGATTAATGTTTCCATAAATGCCTCTCCTTGGAGTGCGCCGCCACGCCACCCCAGCGCGGCTGCCGCGCCGGGGACCCCGGTTGTCGGCGCTTTGGCCGGTTGCGACTTGTCGCAACTACGCTGCGTTAGAGACCTCGGGTTTCCATAAGACTTCCACCGACCTGGCCCGCTTGATGCTACGAGCGTGGTGCCAAGCCGCCACGGGCCAAAGCGGCGACGAGGCGCCGCACTCCAAGGCGCCGCCCAAACTTCATCGCATCACCACGACAAGCTGAAGCATGTCGCGCATCATCACTCGTATCGCAGTGCTTTCAACGGATCGACCTTCGCCGCGCGCCGCGCCGGAATCCAGGAGGCCAGGAGTCCGATCGAAATCAACAACACTGAAATTGCCCCAAACGTCAGCGGATCGGTCGCGCTGATCCCGAACAGGAGACCCTTCATCAATCGTGTTAACGCGAAGGACGCGGCGAGTCCGATCGCGATTCCGGTAAGTGACAGCATCAAACCGTGGCCCACAATCAGGCGCATCACGTCACCCGCCTGGGCGCCCAGCGCCATGCGCAAACCAATCTCATGCGTGCGTTGTTTGGTCGAGTAGTTGATCGACCCATAAACACCGATGCCTGCGAGCACCAGAGCGAGAACAGCAAACGAGACCAACAAAAACAGATTGAACCGGCGCTGCTTCAACGAATCGTTGACCAACTCTTCCATGGTAGCGGTCGTCGAAAACGTCTGGTTCTGATTGACTTCACGTATGGCCGACTTAACCGGCGCCAGCATTCCTGCCGCCTCTGGCGTTGTCTTAACCAGAAATGTCATCTGGGGCGTCGGGCTCTGCCAATACGGAACAAACATTTCCGGTCGCGCGCTGCTGTCGAGTCCGCTATGCAATACATCACCGATGACGCCGACGATCTGCCGCGTCTCGGGTTGATCGAAAACAAGTGTTAGCTGTTTGCCGATTGGTTCTTCGTTGGGGAAATAGCGACGAGCCATCGACTGATTGATAACTACGACCGGAGCGGAGCCTTGATTATCGAATTTGGTAAAGAAGCGACCGCCGTGCAATGGGACGCTCAAAGTGTCGAGGTAGTCAGGTGAAACTTCCGTATAGAACGCGCTCGGTTCACTTCCTTTCGGAGGCGGCGGTTGGCCCACGATAGTGAACGACGCATCCTGCTCGAGATTGATGAAAGGCGGGCTGGAAACAACTGCCGCGGAGTGCACGCCCGGTACAGCCTTGATCTGGTCCAGCGCCTGGTCGAAGAATCCCGTGATTTGCTCGGGCTTTTGGTAGTTGCGCGCCAGGAAGACCTGGAGCGCGAGCACGCGCGATTTCTCAAATCCTGGATCCACGCGGGTCACGGAAACAAAACTTCTCACCAACAAGCCTGCGCCAGTTAACAGCACCAGAGCCACGGCGACTTCCGCGACTACCAGCGAATTGCGCACCCATTGGCGAGTCGAGCCGCGCCCGGTGCCGCCGCTTCCCTCTTTTAATGTCGATTGAAGATCCGGTCGGGAAAACTGCAGGGCCGGCAGTAAGCCGAACAGCAGAGCGGTGACGACTGATACTCCAATGGCGAAAAGCAAAACGCGCACATCCATCGTCACGTACTCAATGCGCGGAATGTTTGCGGAGCTGATCGAGAGAATTAACCTGATTCCCCAGGACGCCAGCAACAATCCGCCGAAGCCTCCAAGCAAAGCAAGCAACAAACTCTCAGTCAGCAACTGGCGAATGATACGCACGCGCGCTGCGCCGAGCGCGGATCGAATCGCAAATTCGCGGTTTCTTTCCGCGCCACGGACCAGCAGCAAGTTCGCAACGTTGCCGCAGGCGATCAGCAATACAAAACCAACCGCGCCTAACAGGATCCACAGCGCCGATCTCACCTGGCCGGTCAGTTGGTCCGGTAGAGTTACGACGGTTGCGCCCATCCCGCCATTCGTATCCGGATATTGACCGGCAAGTCGCCCGGCAATCAGGTTCATCTCATCCTGCGCCTGATTGACTGACACTCCAGGCTTCAAACGTGCAATCACATTCCAATAAGTCGGGCCGCGCAATTGTCGATCGTGTTCTCGGATGACGCGCGGGGCCCACACTTCTCTGTCTGCGGGAAACTGAAACTCCGGCGGCATGACGCCAACAACTGTGTATGGTTGGCCATTCAAGGTGAGCTTCTGGCCCAGCAGATTCTGATCACCACCAAAACGGCGCTGCCACAGTCCATAGCCAATCACGACTACTTTCTCTTTTCCCTGTTGATAGTCGTCGGAGGTAAACGTGCGCCCGCGATGTGGATTCGTGGCCAGCGTTTTGAAGAAGTCAGTTGTGACGAGCCAAGCGCGAAACCTTTCCGGTTCGCCATTACCGATCATGCTGAACCCGAACGGCTCGACCCCGGCCATCGATTCAAACGAGCTGCTCTGTTCCTTCCAGTCGAGAAAGTTTGCGGGCGATACGTCATTACGAGGCACGCCGGCCCTGGCGTTGTTCTGCCAGATGGTGACGATATTTTGCGCATCGCGATAAGGAAGCGGGCGGAGCAGGACAGCATTAACTACGCTGAAGATCACGGTGTTCGCACCGATACCCAGCGCCAGCGTAACGACAGCGATGAGGGTAAACGACGGCCGCTTCAGCAGACTTCGAATCGCGTAGCGCATGTCCTTTGTTAATGTTTCCATGGCTTCCTCTTCTAAAGGCTCATGTAAATCCTCGATCGTTTAGATGGGGCACTTGTGCCCGCCGTCCGCGGACAAGTCCGCCCTCTAAACGATGCGTTGCCTTGTGTCCGACATGCTTTATTAGCTTGTCGCTTACTATCCCAAAAGGTCTTCATCGCATCACCACGACAAGCTGAAGCATGTCGAACATCATCACTCGTACCGGAGCGCCACCAGCGGGTCGACTTTCGTTGCGCGCCGCGCCGGGATGTAACAGGCGAGGAGTGCGACGATCAGTAAGGCCCCTGAAACGATTGCATAGGTCATCGCGTCAGTCGGCCGCACCTCGAACAACAAGCTCTCCATCAGGCGTGTGAACGCAAACGCTGCCACCAGTCCAATGGCGACACCGATTAACGACAGGGTCAGTCCGTTTTTCACAACCAACCTCAACACATCGAATCTTTGCGCGCCCAGCGCCATGCGAATCCCGATTTCCTGCGTACGTCGAGTGACTGCGTAAGACATCACGCCGTAAATACCAAGTGCTGCCAGCAGCAAAGCCAGCAGTGCAAACGAACTGAGCAGCCAGACGTTGAACCGATCGGACTGCAACGCACCTGCGCGCAGATCAGCCATCGTTCTAATTTGGGTAATCGGAATCAGTCGATCCGTTTTGCGCACTTCATTCACGATGGCGCTGGTCATGGCGGCCGGATCACCTGCCGTTTTCACAACTAGATTCATTTGCGTTATCGGCGGGTCGGCGGTGTTGACGTAGGGATAAAACATCTCTTCCCAAATCCGGTTGTCCACGCCCGGCTGAATGTGGTTGGCAACTACGCCGACGATTGTTGAATACGGCGGATTTCCCTCGCCCCACCCTGATTCGTTTCCCGATGGGGACTTCGCCGGGAAAGAAGCGTCGGGCAAAGGCCTCGTTGACGATGACGACATCGCGGCCCTGCCAAACTTCTTCTTCGGTGAAAGCGCGTCCATGGCGCAACGGGATACCCATCGCTTTGAAGTAATCAGTTGACACGCTGCCGCCTCGCAAGACCGGCTCTTCGCCTTTGGGCGGTGCGGGCTGGCCTTCAATCACGACGCGGTCCGTGGCGCCCTTGCCGGTCATCGGCAGCGAGAAGGTGATAGCCGCAGCCTCAACACCGGGCAGCCCTTGCAGATTGTCAAGCGTCTGTTGGAAGTAGTTCACGCGCTTCGCCGGTTCCCGAAGATCGCTGGAGGGCACCCGCACAGTCATCGTCAGCAGCCGGTCGGGGTTGAAACCGACCTCGACAGTGCGCAGCCTGACGAAGCTTTTTAGCAATAAGCCTGAGCCAGTAAGTAAAACCAGTGCCAGCGCCATCTCCAGAACGACCAGCGTGCTGCGCACACGATGCTGCCGCCCGCCGCCTCTGAGCGTGCGCGCGCCATCTTTGAGGGTCGCGTTCAAATCCAGTTTTATCGTGCTTAGTGCCGGAGCCAGTCCGCACAGCAAGCTTGTCACCACGCTTAACACAACCGTGAAGACCAGCACGCTCGCATCCATTTTGATCTCACCCATGCGCCGCACTTGCTCAGGACTGAATTTGACGACTACCGTCAACAGCCATTGCGCGAGCAGCCAACCCAGCACTACGCCGCCTGCGGACAGCAACAGGCTTTCACTTAACAACTGCCGCACCAGCCTGAAGCGGCTCGCTCCTAGTGCTGCCCGCACCGCCAGTTCTCTTTCACGATCTGCCGCACGCGCCAGCAACAGGTTCGCCACGTTGGCGCACGCGATCAACAAAACCAGCAAGACAGCGCCGAACAATAACCACAGGGTTTTTTGGGCGTCTCCATCGATTACGTAATCCTTCAACGCAGTTGCATAGACGCCGTGCTCTCGACTATGCGTAGCGGGAGAAGCCTGCTTGATGCCCTCCATCAAGGTTGCCAATTCTGCGCGCGCCTGTTCGAGAGTCACGCCCGGTTTCAATCGTGCGGCGGCCTGAACCCACCGTCCGGGGTTGTTTAGTTGGCGCGCTTCATTGGTGCGCAGCTGGATCCAGATGCTGCGCCAACCGATCTGTCCACCAACAGTCACCGGCGGCATCACGCCGATGATCGACAAACTCTCCCCGTCAGCCCGCAACGTCTTGCCCACAATCTCCGGGTCGCCTGCATAAAGCTGCTGCCAGAGGTCATGGCTTAGCATGGCCGTGCGTGGCGCTCCCACTTTGTCATCATCCGGCGTGAAATCCCGGCCCAGCAGCGGCTGCACGCCCAACACTTTGAAGTAGCTATGAGAGACCGCTGCGCCATGCAAACTCACCGTGCCGTCTGCCTGTTCAAGGTCCAGGTCCCAATTTCGGTAAGCAGCAATCGATTCGAGCGTCTGCGCCCGATCGCGGAACTCGGCAAACGAGCGCCATGCCATTGGGTTGCCATGGCCTTCACCGACCTTGCTTTCACGGATCCCGATCAGGGACTCCGGTTGGCTGAAAGGCAACGGGCGCAGAAGCACGCCACGGACCAGGCTGAAGATTGCGGTGTTCGCTCCAATACCCAGCGCCAGCGTGACTACCGCAATCAACGTAAAGCCGGGTTGCTTAAGCAAGCCCCGTATTCCGTAGCGAATGTCCTTCAGTAAGGCTTCCATGAATGCTCTATAAAACCTCGAGCCGTTTAGATGCGGCACTTGTGCCCCCGCGTGCAGCGGACAAGTGCGCGTTCTAACAACGCGTTGCTTTGTGTCCGACATGCTTTAGCTTGTCGCTTACTATCCCAAAAGGCTCTCATCGCCTCACCACGACAAGCTGAAGCATGTCGGACATCATCACTCGTATCGCAGCGCCACCAACGGATCGACTTTCGTCGCGCGCCGCGCCGGCACATAACAAGCCAACAGCGCGACCACGATCAGAACCGCGGAAACGGCGACGAACGTCAGCGTGTCGGTCGGCGTAATGCCAAACAGCATTGTGGCCAGCAGTCGAGTCAGTGCCAGAGCACCGGCAAGACCAATAACTACGCCAATCGAGATCAACAGCATGCCGTTTTTGATAACGAGTCTCAGTACATCGCCCGCGCGAGCTCCGAGCGCCATCCGGATTCCGATTTCATGCGTACGCTGTGTGACGGCATATGACATGACGCCGTAAATACCGACTACCGCCAGTGCCAGAGCCAGCGCTGCGAACACACCAAACAAGATGGTGTAGAAACGCTGCAACCACACCGATCTGGCAATGACGGTTTCCATAGTCATCGCGTTCGTGATCGGTTGATCCTTATCCAGCGCCCGCACTGCTTCTCTTACCGCGCCAGTCAAACTCTCCGGAGCGGTGGACGTGCGGAGGGCTATGGTCATTCCCCTCACCGCTATTTGCTGGTGGGGCACGTAAATGGTTTCGACTGTTTCCTGATCCAGACGTCGATTCCGCACTGAGCCGACCACACCGACGATGATGTGCCAGGGTTCGTTACTCTCTGGTGGGCCAAAGCGGATGCGTTTGCCCAGCGGGCTGGCGCCGGGCCAGTACTGGCGAGCCAAACGATCATCGACGACTGTTACGCGCGTTGTGCCGTCGACATCCTCGTCAGTAAAGTCGCGGCCCTCGCGTAACGGGATACCCATCGTCTGAAAGTAGTTTGGAGTTACGACCGAATGGTTGATCATCGGAGCCTGGCCCACCGACAGCACCGGATAACCCTCGACAGTGAGACTCCGTCCCCAGCGGCCCCTTAGTGGAACGCCTGAGATAGCAGCTGCCGACGACACGCCAGGCAGCGTCCTTACGCGTGTCACCAACTCTTTGAAGAAGGCGCTCTGCTTCGCTGCTTCGGAATACTTCGCTCGAGGCAGCGGCACCTCGACAGTGAGAACGTTTTCCGGCTTAATGCCCGCATCCACACTCCCCAATTTTGTAAAGCTGCGAATCATCAGCCCGGCGCCTACAAGCAGCATCATCGAGAGCGCAACCTCAGCCACTACGAGCGAACTACGCAGGCGATTGTGGGCGCCTCCAGCGTTACGTCCCCCCTCTTTGAGCGCTTCGTTGAGATCGTTTTTCGACGCCTGCAATGCAGGTGCGATTCCGAAGACGAGTCCGGTCAGAAGCGAAAGCACGACGGTGAACCCAAGCACTCGCAGATCCAGATCAAACTTCATCCAGAACGGCATCTCTCCCGGAATCGCCGCCAGCAGAAGGTTCTTTCCCCATACGGCCAATAAGACGCCGAGCACGGCACCAAGGAAAGTCAGCAGCGCACTTTCGGTCAGCAACTGGCGAATGAGGCGGCCACGACTGGCGCCCAGCGCGGCCCGCAAAGCAAGTTCCTGACGGCGGCTGGACGAACGCGCGAGCAGCAGGTTGGCAACGTTGGCACAGGCGATCAGCAATACGAATACAACTACGCCGAGAAGAATCAGCAAGGCCTGGCGGTAATCTCCGACCAACCTGTCGCGCAGACGAATGACATTGACGCCGAGTCCTTCGTTACTGACGGGGTGCTGTTCCTCTATGCGACGCGCAATCACGTTCATCTCAGCCTGCGCTTGTTCGAGAGTGACGTTTGGTTTCAAGCGGGCAATCGAGTCGAGACCGTGATCGTTGCGGGTAAAAAGTTTCTCCGTGAGACCCATCGGCATCCAGAGCTCGGCGATCTCGGGAAACTTGAAGCCGGGCGGCATCACGCCAATTACAGTGGAAGTGCGACCGTTGATACTGAGAGTCTGGCCCACTACATTTTCGGCGGATGCAAAACGACGCTGCCACAGGCCGTGACTGAGAATGACGACGTTGTTTGTTTCAGGTCGATCTTCTTCCGGCGTGAAGGTCCGGCCCCTGACCGGAGTCACGCCCAGTATTTCAAAAAGCCCTTGGGAAACTCGCGCCCCGGGGATCTGTTCAGGATCACCTGCGCCAACCAACGTGTGGTTGCCGTCCTGGTAAATTCC
>JBGTCM010000308.1:0-4808 GCA_041748795.1 Pyrinomonadaceae bacterium | reverse complement strand
AATAGATCATATCGTGGTGTTAATGATGGAGAACCGATCGTTCGACAACATCCTCGGGTGGCTTTACGACCCCGAGAACAAACCACCATTCGACAAAGTCCCGCGTGGCCAACCGTTCGAAGGAGTTTCCGGAAAGCGATTGTGCAACCCGCGACCAGGCGGTGGCGAGGCCTGCGTCGGCAAAGGCACGTCGATGATAGATCCGTTTCCGGACCCCAACGAGCCTTACGATTCTGTGTACGCGCAGATGTACAACGACCACTCGCATCCCAATCCGATTCCAAACAAGACCACGCCCCCGAGCATGGAGGGATTTGTCATCGATTATGCTGCGGCGATCGAAGCAGCGGGTGCGACGAAGAAAGGCTGTAGCCGCATACTCTCCGCGCTCTTTCGCGGTAATAGCCCAATGGATACTGATCCGGGCGTGATCATGAACTGCTTTACGCCTGAGAGTCTGCCGGTCATCAACGGACTCGCCAACGCGTACGGCGTTTGCGATCACTGGTTCAGCGCGGTTCCTACGCAGACTTTTCCCAACCGTTCGTTTGTACACGCGGCCACGTCTTCGGGGTATGTCGTCAACGGCTGGAAAACCGGACCACATCCCTGGGACATCGGCTACCTGCTGAACAAAACGGACACGATTTACAACCTGTTGTCGCGAGCGCAGATTGATTGGAAAATTTACTATGGAAGCGCATTTCTGTTGTGCAATGCGTTAGTGACCCAGGACAAGCTCTGGGAATACGTTCCTCTTAACCGTCACTTCTTTCCGATGGCCCAGTTCCTGGAGGACGCCAAGAAGAAGGGAGGCTTGCCCAGCTACACCTTCATCGAACCAAACATGCTGTGCAGCCGAAAGTATGGACCGGAAAACGACATGCACCCGGCGTTTGCGATCACCGCAACCGGAACTGCCACTAATGTTCTTTACGGCGAGGAGCTGATCTATACGATCTATAAGGCGCTCCTTGAGAGTCCGGATTGGGAGAGTACGTTACTGGTCATAACATTTGACGAGCATGGTGGCTGTTACGATCACGTGCCTACACCGCCGCCGGCGGCCAAGCCACCGGATCACTTGGCAATCCTCTCAGGACAACCCGGCTACAGCGGGTTTGATTTTAAGCGCTATGGAGTTCGCGTACCTGCTGTGCTGGTCTCGCCCTGGATCGAACAGGGGACCGTATGCAATACCGTCTTCGATCACACCTCGGTCATCAAGACAGTTTCTAAGCGCTGGCTGCAGGGGCAACATCTCACTGAGCGCGATCGACATGCGAAGGACCTGAGCGAGATACTCCAGCGCACGACCGCGCGCGATGATCGTCCGGACTTCAAGCCAACTCCGCCGCCGCCATTTCACGATTGCGGCGCCCAACCACTTTCAGATTTGCAGCGGCACATGGTCGCCGCCGGCGCGGACCGCGTACAGAAGTTCACTGGTGAAACCGTTGATCTCAATTCTATCGTCACCACTGAAGATGCGGTAAGTGCACTGGATGCTCGCGAGAAGAGTGTGCGCGCTATGGCAGATTGATTTAGGGTTGCTCCTCAAAAGCTCCCCGCGGCTTTGCCGCCGTCCGTGCGGAAGGGCTTTGCCTTTTCGTACCGCTCTCTGGTTTGAGGCTGCGGTTCGGAGGCATAGCCTCTGGGAATTAAGTCAGTGCTGTCGGTAAGGCAGAGCCTTACCGCACGGAAGGCGGCAAAGCCGCGCTGCTTTCATTTGCCGCGGTATCTTTAGCATCCGGCGCTACCGCGCTCGGTTCTGAAATACGCGCCTCCACCCTACGAAAGACAGACAGGAATGTCTGTCCTACTTACCAGGTTTTGCGGATTGGATGGGCTTCGGTGTTGAAGATGACTTTGTCGAAGTCGAGGGTCTCCCGAGGCGCGAAGAGAAGATAGAAGTACTTGAAGGTTTCCGCGAAGAGAAAGCTTTGCATCGAATCAGACTTCTCTTTGGTGATCACGCTCTTCAGTGCTGCGTATGCTTCCTCGGTTCTGCAGTGTGAGACGAAATCCTGGAAGAGTGTTTCGCCCATGGTCAGATAACGCGCGTCTTTGGTGAACTGATAAAGATAGTAAGTCGATTCAACAATCTCCGGCCGCAGCGGGTATCCGGCATGCACGACCTTCATTGTTTTGTAGTCGAGTTCCTCAGGCTCGATCCCATGGAGCTTCCACATCTTCATCGATGATTCCTGCAACCTACGCGCTCGAACGACGTCACGCGATAGGACCAGGACCGCAGGGAAAAATGCGTCAAGCGCTCCATAAGTGGTGGCGGTGCGTTTGCCCGAGTTCATATCCGCATGACCGTACCACAGCTCCAAACCACCGCTTTCGCGCTTAACTTCATCAGCCAGGTATTTATTGATGGCAGCTATACTCTCAACCCACATGCGACGACAGTCCTTGTCATCAAATAACAGCCAACACTTCAAAAGGTATTCGTAGTAACTGTCGATGGCGCCGCTGATGTGGCTGTCAGTGTCGGTCCATTGCCCGGTCTCGACATTGATCCACGTGCCGACCAGACCGATCGGAGAACGCCGCTTGAAAGTTTCGACGAGGGCGCGTTTGGCTTTGTCATAGAAGATGGACTTGCCGGTCAGTTTCGCGAGGGTGCCGAATTCGATCAGCAGCGTCCCTGCTTCCGCCGGATTTGTTTTCTCGCCACGGACTTTTCCCGTCTTAAGATTTACGTAGCGGTAAGGAATTCCGGTGGGTGATTCGAAAACAGGGAGGAGCCTCTTGCCTAAATCCTCGGCCAGCGCCAGCAGGCGTTTGTCGCCTGTCATTTGATAACTGGATAGCAACCCGCCGAGCAGCCGGATCGTAATTTCGAAATTCTGGACCTCGATATCTTTGTCGAAGGAAAGGTTTTTGACGATGTATTCACGAGTGCTCGCCGCTTCGTCCTTCAAGTCCATCAGAATCATCGTGTCGAGTGAATCGACGGGCGTCATCAGAAGCGGCTGCGCGTACCAATCATGATGCGTCTTGCTCAGCGGCTTCAGGTCGTCGTGGCCCCAGGCGTATTTCTTATAACCATTCCAGGCGTGGAGAAACTCAGTCCGCACGTCAGCGGCAAGGCGAGATTGATTGGCCCTCTGGGAATAGACGAGCGGCGTTCCGAAGCAGGCGATTAAGATTAGAAGAATGAAGCGCGGAAACATCCAGCTACCTGACTTTCGTCCGTGAATCCAGGAAGAACCCATCCACGCGGTTTGAAGTCGTAACGCAAACTGTTAGTTTGCGGACCGAGCGACAGAGACGCCGTTATTGTCATCCAGCCACTAACCCACGATCCGCGAACCAACAGTTTGCGTTACGATTATCCGCGAACCAACAGTTTGCGTTACGACTACGTTTAGGGACAACTCAATTTCGTCGTTGAACTATTTCTTGGTAACGCATTAGCGCGCGTAAAGTCAGCGCCGTTATCGTTCGTATCAGTACAGCCGTCGTTGTTTCTGAAATCGGATTGAGAATTGTTGGTTGCAGTCGGATCAGGCGCTCGACTCGATCCCTCAAAGCAAGCTGCGGTCGTACCGTAGCCGACAAAATCAACGACAATGGTGTTGTTTGTTGGGCAACCGGGCGACGCGTTCCCGACTGTCAGTGGTGGATTACTCACATTGCTGCTGGTAAGAGCGGCTGTACCAAACACTATCGCGATTTTCCCCACCGAGCCCGTCATGTTGGTGTTGGATCCAGTTACGTCTGCAGTTACCGGCAGGTTAGCGCCGACTCCAGCATTCGTGGTGCCTGCCGTTATCAGAAAATATTGGCGCGGCTGAAGCACAACTGCGGGCAGGGACGCTATTACGGTGAACGTACCGGTGCCCGTTGCGGCATACTGTACTGAGAACCCCGACAGGTTAATGGGTACAGTGCCGCGGTTGAAGATCTCAATGAAGTCGCGATTGTAAACAGCAGATGCGGCTCCGCCGGCAGTGTACAGCTGACTGATAACCAACAACGGTAGACTAGGAGTAAACGTGACGCTGCTTTGATCGTTAGCGGTATTCGGATCGGTGGCTCCCGAGGCAGTTATTGTTGCTGTATTGGTTTTCGCTCCCTGAGTCTGAACCCTGGCCGTAATAGTCAGTGTCGCTGATGAACCGCCGTTAACGGTGCCGACGGTCCAAATACCTGTGCCGCTGTCGTAACTTCCTTGCGAGACGGTTGACGACACGAAGGCAAGGCCCGTAGGCAGCAAGTCAGTTACTTGAACAGTGGTGGCCGCGGAAGGTCCCGGATTGCTTAGCGTGACCGTAAAGACAACTTCCTGGCCCACCACAGGAGATGCTGTATCAACACTCTTGCTGACTGACAGATCCGGGCCGGGAGGCGCCACGTCATCGTTTGTTATCGTGCCCTGACCCTGAGAATCGGAGAGGGTCGCGTTGGTGGGAACAGTCAGATTAATAACAAAGGTTTCATTTGGTTCTACGTCCGTATCGCCATTCACAGTCACGTCGATCGGTTGCGTAGTTATCCCCGGATTGAACGTCAACGTCCCACTGGTTGACGCGTAATCAGAACCGTCAGCCGCAGAGACCGGAGCGGTCGCGTATTGGACGGTGACGGTGGAAGTGCTCGCAAATGATAGCGTCACCGTAAACTGGAACGTCTTGGAGCCGGTATCGCCTTCCGTGTCCGTAACGTCGTTGATGCTCAGCGTCGGTAAGGCGTTAACAGTTAACGCCGCAGTTCCGGATTGGCCACCCGCGCGAGCTCTAATTGTTGAACTCCCGGATGCGAGCGCTGTAGCAGTTGTCGTACGGCCCGTGGTC
>JBGTCM010000307.1:0-3294 GCA_041748795.1 Pyrinomonadaceae bacterium | reverse complement strand
ATGCTTGCCGACGGCTTCAAATGGTGGATCGGACGGGTGCGCACTTCGTTACAGATTGTGGACATCGTGCGCGTCGATCACTTTCGGGGTTTTGCTGCGTGCTGGGAAATCCCCGGTGGCGATCAGACCGCGGAGCGTGGGGGTTGGGTGGAAACCCCTGGACGAGAACTTTTCGAGGCAATCCGAAACGAGCTCGGCGAATTGCCAATTATCGCCGAAGACCTGGGCGTGATTACTCCGGATGTCGAGAGCCTGCGCGACGATTTCGGGTTTCCCGGGATGCGCATACTTCAGTTCGGATTCAGCAGCGATACCAGGAATACTGATCTGCCTCACAACTATCATCAGAACGTTGTTGTTTACACAGGCACGCACGACAACGATACGACCGCCGGTTGGTTTAATAGCGTCGCGGGCGAGGGCTCGACTCGCACTGCAGAACAGATCCAGTTGGAGCGGGACTTTTGCATGAGATATCTCCACACCAAGGGTGAAGAAATTCAGTGGGACTTCATACGCGCCGTGTCGGCTTCAGTTGCAAACACCGCGGTTGTTCCCTTGCAAGATCTGCTGAGCTTGGGCACCGAAGCGCGTATGAATCTGCCAAACAGCACAAAAGGAAATTGGAGCTGGCGATTCAAACATGGTGCGTTGACGCCGGCGCACAGTAAGCGTTTAAGAGAAATGACGGAGACCTATGGAAGGATTCCGACGCGCGATGGTGAAAAAGTCAGGGTGGGTTAGGTCACATCATATGAGTGCACTAATTCCTGGAGGCACTTCTTTGGAGTGCGGCGGCTCGACGCCGCTTTGCTCTAAACACCGAGCTGCTTGTTACTGGAGAAAGCGGCGTCAAGCCGCCGCGGGCCAAAGCGGCGCCAAGCCGCCGCACTCCAAGGAGAGGCCTCTATTCCAAGGTCGCCTACTGAACCTGTTCTTCGTTGTAACGCTGGTTTTGATGTGTGCGTGGCCCGGCGTTGCGCAGTCGCCGGAGATACTCAAAGTTGATCCGCCCAGCTGGTGGGTAGAAAGCACGATGAACCCGGTTCGCCTTCTAATCCGAGGTCGGCACCTCGCCGGCGCCAGATTGCAGCCGCTCGACCGCGGCCTTCGCGTCGTTGGCCAGCCAAAGATCAATCAAGCCGGTACATACATCTTTGCTGACATCGCAATTGCCCCTAACGCCCCCGCCGGTAGCCGGCGAATCAAAGTTACAACTCCAACTGGAACTGCGGAGGCACGCTTTGATGTTTTGCCACGACTGAATCGTGCGGGTCGATTCCAGGGTTTCTCGCCTGACGATGTTATGTATCTGATCATGCTTGATCGTTTCAGCGACGGCGATCAGACGAATAACAATCCTTCTGAATCACGCGGAATCTACGATCGCGGCAACAAGTTTTACTACCACGGCGGCGACCTTCAGGGAGTCATCGATCGTTTGCCCTACCTGAAAGATTTGGGTGTCACCGCAATTTGGCTAACGCCGTGGTATGACAACTACAACGGCTTAAATCACATTGAGTTGAAGGAAGACAAACCCAGCACCGCCTTTCACGGTTATAACCCCCAGGACTTCTACGGCGTTGAAGAACACTTCGGCACGCTTGCAAAGCTTCAGGAGTTGGTCGAAACCGCGCACAGAGCGGGCATCAAGATCATTCAGGATCAGGTTGTGAACCATACCGGCCCTTATCATCCGTGGGTTGACGATTCACCGACTCCGACCTGGTTTAACGGCACCCGGAAGAACCATCTCAAAAATGTTTTCCAGACCTGGGTGTTGCACGATCCAAGACCAATCGAGCAGTTGAAGCGAGAAACCATGGAAGGGTGGTTTCTGGACTTCCTTCCCGATCTCAACCAGCACGACCCGGAAGTGTCGCGTTATCTGATTCAGAACACGTTGTGGTGGATTGGCACGACCGGACTCGACGGCATTCGCATGGACACCTGGCAATATGTGCCAAACGCTTTCTGGCGAGATTGGAATCGCGCGCTCAAGCGGGAGTTTCCGCGCTTCAAGGTGGTCGGTGAAGTTAAAGATGGAGACGTGGTCCACACTTCATTCTTCCAGGGCGGAAAGGTCCGTTTTGACGGCGTAGACTCGGGTCTCGATTCGCTGCTCGACTTTCCGCTGTTCTATCCCATTCGCCATGCCTTCGCTGAAGGAAAACCATTAGACGATCTACCTAAGATTTTGGCGCAGGACTATCTCTACACCAATTCTGAAATTCTTGTGACGTTGCTTGGTGGACACGACGACGGACGCTTCATGAGCGAGAAGGGCGCCACCCTGGCAGGGTTGAAGCTGGCGAATACTCTTGTCTTAACAACCCGGGGCGTTCCTCAACTTTACTACGGCGACGAGATCGCGATGACTGGACCGGACGAGCCCACTACTCGGAAGGATTTCCCTGGTGGATTCCCGGGCGATAAGCGCAACGCGTTTACTCGCGAAGGACGGACCAGTGATGAAAATGACGTCTTTGATCACATTCGCACACTCAACCATCTGCGCGCTGAACTCGAGCCGCTTCGTCGCGGTTCACTCATTAACCTTTACGCAAGTGGCCAGCAGTATGCCTATGCGCGCAAGACGAGGAACCAGGTCGCGATTGTGGTGATCAACAACGACAAGAAAGATGTGACCATCGACTTTGACGTGACGGGTTCGGGTCTAACAAATGGCACGTTGCTAAATGATCGGTTAAATAAGATACCTACGGTCCAGGTTCGCGATGGAAACTTGCGTGTCGCCCTTTCGCAAAGGTCCGCGGCAATACTAGCCGCGTCAGGGTTCCGATCGAGACCGCTCAAGTAAGGAAGTTGAGCAAATTAGTTGTTTCATGTGGGCCTGGATGTTCGTGGTAATCGACGGTCCGCAAAATAACAGTTTGCGTTACATAAGGTCGCCATAGTTTTCTAAGTGCCGTAGGCACCAAATGTTTATAGACTTCAAACTTTGTTTGATTCGCTTCGCTCCGGAGGAGCGACATGTTTTGTGAAGCAACAGTCTCTTTGGGGACATAGCGCACCTACGGAGCGCTGGTCCTGAGTAGTTGAGTTCCTATAAACATTGGGCTCCTACGGAGCTGGCGCGCAGGAAGGACGATGCCAATGCAAAAACCACGTTTGAGGTTCTGGCAGATATGGAACATGAGTTTTGGTTTCCTGGGGATTCAGTTTGGATGGCAATTGCAGCTCGGCAACATGAGCGCCATCTACGAGAAACTCGGAGCCAAACCTGACGAACTGCCCATTCTATGGCTCGCCGCACCTCTCACTGGATTA
>JBGTCM010000306.1:0-2720 GCA_041748795.1 Pyrinomonadaceae bacterium | reverse complement strand
GCTCCTCCGATCGCCGACAGCGCAACCGCCTCAACCAGGAATTGCCGCAGTATGTCCATCTGGCGTGCGCCCAGCGATTTTCTGATACCTATTTCTTTCGTGCGCTCGGTCACTGAAACGAGCATGATGTTCATGATAACTATCGCGCCGACAACCAGCGCAATGCTGGGCACAGCTATAGCGACCAGGAAGATCGTTCCAAACAAACGATCGCGCAGGCCTGTGATTGCATCAGGCGTAACGATGCCGAAGTTGTCCTTTTCCTTTGGCGCGAGCCTCCGCCGCACGCGCATAAGGAAACGTGCCTCATCAACAGCGTCGTTGAACGTGTCATCCGTTTTAGAAGTTACGACGAAATAGAGCGAGCGCTGTCGAATGAGTGTGCCGAAGTTGTTTGCATACGTTTTCAGCGGCACGACGACGAAGTTGTCCTGGGGTATGCCGAAGACTGTACCCTTTGCAGCTTCGACCCCGATTACGCGGTAAGGCATTCCAGCAATGGTCAATTCCTGGCCCACAGGACTTCCCGCGGGAAACATCTTTTCGGCCACGTCGGCGCCGAGATAGGCCACGCGCTGCGCCGCATCGTTTTCCGCGTCAACCAAAAAGCGTCCATCGGCTATGTCGCGGTTTTCTATGTCAGCTATGGCCGCGGTGGCGCCAGACACAAAAATATCTTCGAGACTCTGGTCTCCTCGCTTTATTTCCGATGGTGTGCCGCGCGCTCTGGCGCCGATTCTTCCAAACAGCGTGCCTCGCTCCTTCAAGTACTCAAACTCATCCATGGTCAGGTCTTTGTTGCGGCGTTGGGCGGCAGCGATGGTGTCGGTATCTTTGAAATCTTCGAGCGGATTAAAGCGTTGGACGTTGAACGACTTGGCTCCGATACCCGCGATTTTCTCGTCAACATATGTGTTGAAACCCTGAATCAAGGAATAAACCACAACCACAGCCATGACGCCGATAATCATACCCAGCAGCGTCAAAGCAGAGCGCAGCTTGTGCGCCCAGATGGCGGCCACGGCCAATTTTAAGGTTTCGATAAACTTCACGGGTGGTTAGTACGGTTTAGCACAGAATATGGTTGCAGGGCTACCGCGTGTCGGCACCCGGCACCCGACACCTGACATTCGGCACCTTCACTCCCATCGGAGCGCTTCAATAGGATCGAGTCGCGCCGCCTTCCATGCCGGCCACAAGCCGAAGACAATTCCCACAGCTGCAGAAATCCCGACGCCCACGGCGATGGCCCACAGGGGTACGTAGGCCGGAAGGGGAGAATACGTATTAATGATGAACGCCAGTAACTCGCCGACGATAAGTCCGGCCAGGCCTCCGATCGCGGTCAAGACGACAGCTTCGATCAGAAACTGCGAAAGTATGTTCAGCCGTGTGGCACCCACGGCTTTGCGCACCCCGATCTCTTTCGTTCGTTCGGTCACTGACACCAGCATTATGTTCATCACACCAATGCCGCCAATCATCAGGGCCACAAACGAAATAGCTGTTAACACCAGGGCAGTCGCGCCGGTTAGTTGA
Source organism: Pyrinomonadaceae bacterium (assembly GCA_041748795.1). Taxonomy (GTDB): domain Bacteria; phylum Acidobacteriota; class Blastocatellia; order Pyrinomonadales; family Pyrinomonadaceae; genus PSRF01. Next base: position 1,181 of record JBGTCM010000306.1, on the reverse strand, counting down.
TTGTAAATATCGAGGAGCGAATCCTGCGACGAGATTCCGAAATCATTTGGAGCATCAAGAGGCAAGCTCCGGCGCCGGCGGAGAATATCTGTTATCTCATCCATGGCTGACTTGACGTATGCACGCGACAACGGCCGAACGATGACGAAGAAAACGACTTCAGGAAATGGGCCTTCGGGATAATATTTGCCGAAAGTGCTGATCGGAATGAAGACGGTATTATCGCGAGACTGTCCGAAGAAACTGCCCAGCGGCTCCATGACACCAATCACTCGATAGGGATTACCGTTGATTCTTATCTCTTTGTCGACAGCGTCCTCGTAAGGGAAAAGAGCGCGAGCGACGTCGACCCCGATCACCGCTACGTTATCGCGGTTGTCCATATCAATGTCCGTAATGAAGCGACCGCGGGCCACATACTGGGTGTTAACGAATTCGTAGTAAGGCGTGACGCCGAGAAGAATTGGAGTGTCGGTTTGCTTGTCCTGATAGCGCGCGGTGGCGGCGAGTTTTCGATGGATTGGGGAAACGCCGGCGATCGACGGCGCGTCGCGTCGCAACGCTTCCGCGTCCTCCATCGTCAGCTCTTTCCGGTGAATCTCGTTCTGCCCCGGCGGCCGGCCGAAGCTGGGGTCAAATTTCGAAACAAAGATGGTGTTTGAGCCCAGGCTTTCAACCTGTTCTGCGAAAGCTCGATTCAATCCCTGAATGATCGAGACCATGAAAATCACGGTGACGACGCCGACACTGACACCGAGGATTGTTAGTGACGAGCGCAGCTTGTTAGCTCGCAACGTGTCGAGAGCCATCAGCGCTGATTCTTTGATGTCGACGAATCGCATAAGAAGGGTGCCGGGTGTCGGGTGTTGGGTGTCGGGTGTAAGCGCGAAGCTTAAGTCCACCTTTAGGTTGGTGTCGCGGCGAAAGACACAACCTAAAGGTTGAACTCTGAACTACTGGCCTTTAGGTTCCGGCCGACACCCGACACCCGCCTTTCATTCCGCGCGTAGCGCTTCAATTGGATCCAGGCGGGCCGCCCGCCACGCGGGCCAAAGTCCGCTGATGATGCCGACGATTGAGGAAACACCAACCCCCAAAACCGCCGAAGCAACGCTGATGAGCAAGGGAAACCCGATCAAGGCGGCGATTAAATATGCCAACCCAAAACCTGTAATCACTCC
>JBGTCM010000305.1:0-1814 GCA_041748795.1 Pyrinomonadaceae bacterium | reverse complement strand
ATGGGCCGGAGCGTTACATCTATGGCGTTCAGTCCGGACGGACGCACCATGGCCACAGGCGGTGTCGAATCGAAGTCGAATATTGATTTCGGTGCGATGATGGCCGGCAACATGCCCGGACAAAAAGGCCAAAAGAGAGGTTCCGCGAACACTCCCGATCCTCAGGACATCATGAAGAATATGAAGGTTGAGGCGATCGGGCAGGTTGAGCTCTGGGACGTTTCCAGCGGACAACCTCTTGGCGCCTTAAAGGGGCACGGCAAGGGCGTCACTGCCGTGGCCTTCAGCCGTGATGGACTTTTGTTAGCTTCGGGCAGTAGTGACAACACGATCAGAATTTGGGACATGGCGACGAGGCGCGAAGTACGCACGCTGACTGGACACACATCGAATATCGAGTCGATCGACTTCAGCCCGGACGGCCGGCTCATCGCATCCGCCAGCGACGACGGCGGCACGTTTCTGTGGGACGCAAACACAGGCGAGCATCTGTTGACGCTCATCTCGCTCGACGATGGCGGCGAGTGGATGGTGGTCACACCACAGGGTTTGTTTGATGGCACACCTGCCGCATGGAACCAGATTCTTTGGCGTTATAACCAGGACACTTTCAACGTGGCGCCCATCGAATGGTTCTTTACCGAGTTTTATCATCCAGGATTGTTGAGCGATATTGTCGCCGGCAAACGTCCACGTGTGGCGCAGGATGTGTCAAAGAAGGACCGCCGCCAACCGCAAGTGAAGTTGTCGCTCATTGGAGAGCCGGCCCCGGCGACGGGCATCGCTTCAAGGCAAGTAAAGATAAAGATCGACGTGACTGATGCGCCTGCGGACGAAGAACATTCGCAGGGCGCGGGCGCGCGTGACTTGCGTCTGTTCCGCAATGGTTCGCTGGTGAAGGTGTGGCGCGGCGATGTGTTGAAGGGACAGGCGGCCGCGACCCTGGAAGAAGAAATCACAGTTACCGCTGGGGTCAATCAGCTGACCGCGTATGCGTTCAATCGTGACAACGTCAAAAGTAAAGATGCTCCGTTGCTTCTGACCGGCGCCGACAGTTTGAAACGCGCGGGTACTGCCTACGTTATCGCGGTGGGTCTCAACGATTACGCCAACCCTCAGTACAACTTGAAATATGCCGTGGCCGATGCAGAGAGTTTTGGCGATGAAGTAAAAGCCAGGCAAATGCAGGTTGGACTTTTTGAGCGCGTCGAAGTGGTTCCACTGCTGAATGAGAACGCCACTAAGGAAAATATCCTGGCGGCGCTCAAGCGACTGTCAGGCGTTCCAGGACCGCCGAGTCTCAAAGCAGGCCCACTGGATCGTTTAAAACGCGCTGAGCCTGAAGACACAGTAATCATCTATTTTGCCGGCCACGGTACAGCGCAGGCGCAAAGGTTTTATCTCATTCCACATGATCTCGGTTACACCGGCGTCAGGACGAAGCTGACGGAGGAAGGGCTGCGGTCGATTCTGTCGCACAGCATTTCAGACGTGGAGCTGGAGGAAGTAGTCGAAGAAATCGATGCCGCCCACTTATTGCTGGTGATTGATGCGTGCAACTCTGGCCAGGCCCTGGAGGCGGAAGAGAAACGTCGTGGTCCAATGAACTCCAAAGGGTTGGCCCAACTTGCCTACGAAAAAGGCATGTACATTCTTACCGCGGCGCAGAGTTATCAGGCAGCATTGGAAGCAGCGCAACTTGGTCATGGGCTGCTCACATACGCCCTGGTTGAAGAAGGACTCAAGACGGCGATCGCGGACAGCCAGCCGAAGGACGGCACGCTAAGCGCGCGCGAGTGGCTCGACTTCGCGAC
>JBGTCM010000304.1:0-1988 GCA_041748795.1 Pyrinomonadaceae bacterium | reverse complement strand
AACTCACCATCAGCAATCGCAGCCTGACGCGCTCCCTCAATGGCGGTAACCAGAAACATCTTGCGACGCTTTTCGAGTGCCGATTTGATCCGGCCGATCGGGGACGTGTCTACGCTGGCGCCGGCATCAGAATCCAGAGCTGAACCCATCACAACGGATGCCGCGTCATCAGACGAAACGACCTTAGTGCCAGGGACGCCTGCAGCATCCCGCGCTACCGCGCTGGGTTCTGTAATCTCCGTGTGTCCTCTCTCAGGCTCGGGAGCCCTCTTTGTAGCAGTCGCGGTATACGAACTTTGCGAAGCCGCAGTCGAGCTGGTAGCCGAAGTGTTCCTGGCTGTTCCTTCGCTGGTAGGCGAAGAAACTGACGCTCCGGCAGAAGCAGTAGGTCGCGCTGATCTTGAAGTCGCTAAAGGTTTTCCGGATCGTATCGATTCTTCCAACTCTGCAAGTCTATCCATGAGCTGGTTCAACGGTTCGAGCCTTCGCATTTCCATTAGTTTGACCAGACCAACTTCCAACTGGTAACGCGGATGCGCAGCAGTCTTGAGCAACGTTTCGGTTTCCGCCAGTGAGTGGAAGAAACGGACCAGGTCAGCCTCCGAAAACAACGCCGCCTGCCGCTGAAGCTCGTCGCGATCGCAAATAGCCGACTCCAGCAGCTCCTCGCTGCCCGAAACTTTTGTCACCAGCAAATCGCGAAAGTGGGCCAGCAGATCCCTACAGAAGTTTCGCAGGTCGTGGCCGCGCATAACGACATCGTCGACAACGGCGAGTGCTTCGGCGGGGCGGTGGTCCGCAATTCCCTGAACGATTCTGATAAGGATATCTGCGCTCGCGACGCCAAGCGCCATCTCGACGTCGTCCTTTTTGATGGTTGGCCCGGCGAAACTGATTACCTGATCAAAAGCCGATTGCGCATCGCGCATCGAGCCCTCACCCGTGCGTGCGATCTCGCGCAAGGCATCGTCAGGAATGGAAATCTTCTCCGCATCAGCAATCAACCGCAGCCGCTCGAGAATTTTGGTAGTGGCGATCGTGCGAAACTCAAACTGCTGGCAGCGCGACAGGATCGTCTCCGGCACCTTATGGCGTTCCGTCGTGGCCATGACAAAGACGACGCGCTCGGGCGGCTCTTCTACAGTTTTCAAGAGCGCGTTGAACGAGTGACTCGAAAGCATGTGCACTTCGTCGATCACAAAAATCTTGTAGCGATCGCGTGCCGGCGCAAACCCAATCGAACCGATGATGGTCTCGCGGACGTTATCTACCTGCGTGTGCGAAGCGGCATCGATCTCCTGAACGTCGATCGAACGGCCTTCGGAAATCTCAGCACACGAAGGGCAGGTATCCGGATCATCGGTGCGGCATGGCGTGGCTGTCGGCGATTGCGCTTTGTGACAGTTAAGCGCTTTGGCTAGCAGGCGCGCAGTCGTAGTTTTGCCAACGCCGCGCGCGCCCGAGAACAGGTAAGCGTGGTGAAGCCTTTGATGCTCGATCGCATTCCGAAGGGTGCGCGTGATCGGCTCCTGCCCGGTGACTTCGTCAAAAGTCTGCGGGCGCCATTTGCGTGCGATTACCTGATGGGCCATTTAGAGGGTAAATAGTGAAATGGTAAATGGTGAATGGGGAATGGTTAATGGTGAAAGTGACGGAACATATTTTCCATTCACGATTTACCATTAACCATTTACCAGGATTGGCCAGACTCCGGACTTACCCGCAACACACAGGGTTTTTGCTACCGTTGCTCCGTTCCCGGTCTGGCGGGGTTCACGAAAACCGCCGTTGTGCGGAGCCCGAAGTCTGATAACTTGTCAAAACATCTCCAATTGCCAATTGTCTAAATGGCAATGATCTAGATCGCCGTTTTGCGATGGGCCAGCATCCTCAGCAAGCCGTTAATCGCGAGATGCAGTAGCACGTAAGCGATTATCGCAATAACAATCGGCAGCAGCAACGTGTGCCCCTCGCCCGTACGCGGACTC
>JBGTCM010000303.1:0-2684 GCA_041748795.1 Pyrinomonadaceae bacterium | reverse complement strand
TTGCGCGATGGCGAGCAATCGCCCGGCTGCTCCATGAATCTGGAAGAGAAACTCCGGCTGGCCCAGCAGCTCGAGATTCTTGGTGTCGATATCATCGAGGCCGGATTTCCGATTGCCTCTGACGGCGACTTCGCCGCGGTTAAAGCCGTCGCCACAACCTGCCGGCGTGCGACAGTGGCAGCGCTCTGCCGTACTTCGGATCAGGATGTGGCTCGCGCTGCTGAAGCCCTGGCCGGCGCCGCGCATCCGCGCATTCATACGTTTGTCGCCACTTCCGATATCCACCTCGAACACAAGTTGCGCAAGACGCGCGGCGAAGTCATTGAAATGACGCGTGCCGCTGTGCGCCTGGCGCGAAGCTTTGCGGAAGAAGTTGAATTCTCGGCGGAAGACGCTACCCGCAGCGACGTTGATTATCTTTGCGACGTGCTTTCAGTCGCGGTTGACGAAGGCGCTTCAATTCTCAACGTGCCGGACACGGTGGGATACACGCTGCCCGCAGAGTTTTCGCAACTCGTTTCGACTGTGCGCGAGCGCGTGGTGTGTGACCGCGATATAACGATCAGCGTTCACTGTCATAACGATCTCGGGCTGGCGGTGGCGAATAGCCTGGCGGCGGTAGAGGCAGGAGCACGCCAGGTTGAATGCACTATCAACGGAATCGGTGAGCGCGCGGGGAATGCTTCTCTTGAAGAGTTAGTGATGGCCATGCATGTGCGCTCGGATAAGCTGCAGTTCGAAACTGGAGTAAACACGCGCGAGCTTTATCCGACCAGTCAACTGCTTTCCAGGATCATCTCTTGTGATGTCCAGCCTAACAAAGCAATCGTTGGTCGTAACGCTTTCGCTCACGAAGCCGGCATACACCAGCACGGTGTCATCAACAATCCTTTGTGCTATGAGATCATGACACCCGAGTCAGTCGGCGTTCCCAATAACAATCTGGTGTTAGGAAAACATTCCGGTCGCCACGCACTGGCTTTGCGTTATGACGACCTTGGCTATTCCCTGACGCAGGCAGAACTCGACGAGGCTTACGGAAGGTTTACTTCTCTGGCGGACCGCAAGAAGAGAATCTACGATCAGGATCTCATTTCGTTACTTTCTGCGGACACGAAGATTCGACCGGAACTTGCCATTATCGACAACATAAGTGCGCGGGGGGAGCGGGCGTCGAGTTACAGGTAAGCTCGGTAATAAACTGAGACAGCATCTGCGGTGGTTATGTTCTTTTGCTGCCGTAATGCTGTCTCGTTGATTGAGGGTGGGGACAATCGATGAAGATAACCATACTTCCCGGCGATGGTATTGGTCCGGAAGTGACCGCTGAGGCCGTTCGTGTTCTGCGTTCTGTTGCAGGAATCCATGGACACAATTTTGAATTTACCCAAAGGCTCATCGGCGGCGCCGCGATTAAGAAAACCGGTTCACCGTTGCCCATTGAAACGCTGGATGCCTGTCTGTCAAGCGATGCCGTGCTACTTGGGGCGGTCGGGTCGCCCGAGTTTGATGCGATGCCGCCGAACAAGCGGCCGGAAGCTGGGCTGTTACTCTTACGTCGCGCGCTGGGCGGCTTTGCTAATCTGCGGCCGGCAATTTCATACGACGCGATCGCCGACGTTTCGCCCCTGCGGCCGGAGATTACCCGCGGCGCAGACATACTGATCGTTCGCGAGTTGCTCGGCGGACTCTATTTTGGCGAGCCGCGCGGCGTAATCGCCGCCAATGGCAACTCCGTCGCGACCAACACAATGAGTTATGCCGTCCCGGAGATTGAGCGGGTGGCGCGGGTGGCCTTTGACATAGCCAGCAAGCGGCGTCGAAAAGTTGCCTCGGTCGACAAAGCAAACGTGCTCGAGACGTCACAGCTTTGGAGACAGACGGTTTCCCGGGTGGCGCAGGAGTTTCCGCAGATTGCTCTGGAGCATCTCTACGTTGACGCGTGTGCAATGCATTTGATAACTACGCCGAACCGGTTTGATGTGATCCTGACCGAAAATTTGTTTGGCGATATTCTTTCAGACGAAGCTGCTGTGATCACAGGAAGCCTGGGAATGTTGCCGTCGGCCAGCATTGGCGGTGAGGTGGATCTTTATGAGCCTGTGCACGGGTCTGCGCCTGACATCGCGGGGCGTGGCGTTGCCAATCCTTTTGGAGCCATTGCGTCGGCGGCAATGCTTTTACGTTACACCGCGCAACTTGAGCAGGAAGCTGATGAAATCGAGGAAGCGATCCGAATAGTGCTAAAGGACGGATACCGTACTTCAGACATTGCCGGTTCGGGCCGTCAGTATCTCGCGACGACCTCTGAAATTGGCGAGTTGGTTTGCGAGGCCGTGGACGAGATCGCTGACATGCGTCACGCCTATCATGCGGTGTAGTCCCTGCCGGTTAGTTGTCAGTGGTTAGTTGTTAGTGGTCAGGTAATTGCAACTGACAACTAACAACGGACAACTGACAAAGTTATTATGCCCATAACTCTTTTCGACAAACTTTGGGATGCACACGTAGTCCGGGAACAACCCGGACAGCCGACACTGCTCTATATCGATCTGCATCTGGTCCACGAGGTCACTTCCCCGCAGGCATTTGCAGGATTACGGGCGGCGGGCCGAGGTGTTCGTCGTCCAGACCTGACCGTGGCGACGGCTGATCACAACGTGCCCACCACCGATCGCAGCCTG
>JBGTCM010000302.1:0-13246 GCA_041748795.1 Pyrinomonadaceae bacterium | reverse complement strand
CAATTGTTTGAGGCATTAAGTGCTCAGAAGGTTATTCAAACAGACCGTTAACGTACAGCTCCGGATCGAAGACCACCAGATCGTCAACCTTCTCTCCGATTCCCGCATACCTAATCGGCAAGCTCAGCTCACTTGCAATCGCCACTGCAATGCCGCCCTTCGCCGTCCCATCTAATTTCGTCAGCACAATTCCGGTAACGCCGGCGACTTTGAGAAATTGACGGGCCTGCTCCAGACCATTCTGCCCGGTGACTGCATCCACGACGAGCAACGTTTCATGAGGAGCGCCCTCCACTTCCCGAGCGGCAACACGTTTCATTTTCTCAAGCTCGGCCATGAGGTTCGATTTGTTATGCAGTCGCCCAGCCGTGTCAACAATCAGGACGTCCGACCCTCGCGCCTTAGAGGCCTTTAAAGAGTCGAATAAGACGGCGGCGGGATCAGTTCCCTGCTTCTGTTGAATCAAAGGCACGCCGGTGCGCTCAGCCCAAATCGCAAGTTGATCCGAAGCAGCTGCGCGAAATGTGTCTGCAGCGCAGATGAGCACATCGTTACCTTCGGCCTTAATTCGTTGAGCGAGTTTGCCAATCGTCGTAGTCTTCCCGACGCCGTTGACTCCGACGATCATCATGACGTAAGGCGTTACGTTTTCAGGAACACTGGTCTCAGAAGCCACACCTTGCGCTTCCGATTGCCGGAGGATCTTTAACAACTCAGCCTTGATTGCCTGTTTTAAGGCGTCGAGATCGTTAATCTGTTTGCGCGCTACGCCACGTCTCACCGTCTCCAGAATGTGTTGCGTAGTTGGGACGCCGATGTCCGCGGCTATCAAAGCCTCCTCGAGCTCATCAAGCAGATTCTCGTCTATTTGCTTAAGACCCTGGAAGACTGTGTCGAGGCGTTCCGAAAGCGATTCACGCGTGGCTGAAACGGCTCTGCGGAAGCGAGCGGAGAATTCCTGCTCCAACGCAGCTTCCTGTGCCTGTAGCTCTTCAATCGAAAGATTCAGACCCAGTACGGAAGTCGCGAAAGGAGATCGGGAAGGAACAGGCTTTTGTGGGGGCCCGGCCGTTACTGTGGTGCGTGTTGTTAACGGAGGCTGGGCGGGTTGGCGCTTCGGCAGCTCAACCGGAACGGGCGTTGGTGCACCTCCTGTCGGAACAGGCTCAATGGCTGCTGAATTTACAGAAGCGGCAACAGGATCTGAATGAGAAACGGGTGGCTTAGTGTCTCGGGCGACATCCGCCGGCTGCTCCTCAACTGCGACGCTTACCGCGGGTGAGGGTTCATTGAGTTTGAGCGACACAAATTGATCGCCACTTTTCCGTTTCCAAAAGAGTCCCATAAGATTGATTCGTCTAAAATTCGCTACTGGAATTGAATTGTCGATTATAAGCGCAACAGCCGCGCCCTAACAAAACAGGCGCGGCTGCAGGTGCTGATGCAGTGTCGCTGACGATTACAGAACCCAGCGCGGGATGCTGGATGTAGCGAGCATTTAGAAAGGCTTAATTTCTTAGTGTTGAGTAGCCTAAAGGATCCAGCGCTACCGCGCTGGGTTCTTTAACGGCGCAAGCGAAGTCAGCTAATGAGAATGACGAACTGGAAATCTTTATGAAACGAGGAGAGGTTCGCGATCGCCAACAGGCTTAATTGGTTGTGGCTGAGCACCGTTTGTAGTCTTGTTGCTTTTGAGCTTTACCGAGCCGGGACGAATTTGACCATCCTCGCAGGCCTGCACAAACGCAGCCACCACCTCCGCGTCGTAACGCGTTCCGACGAAACTCTGTATTCGCGCAACGGCGTCCTCAAACTTCATTGCCTGCTGGTAAGGTCTGTCTGTCGTCATCGCATCGAAGGTATCTGCGACAGCAACAACCTTCCCCATCAACGGAATCTCGTCGCCCGTAAGTCCTTGTGGATAGCCCTGGCCATTAACCATTTCGTGGTGCATATACATGCCGGGCAGAAATTCCTTCATGGCGCGAATCTGAGACATGATCTTGTAGCCCTTCTGCGGATGCTGCTTCATTATCTCAAACTCCTCATCCGTCAAGGCTGCAGGCTTCTTTAAAATCTTGTCGTCAATGGCGATCTTACCGACGTCGTGCAGTAGTGCGCTGATCCTGATCTTTTCACACTCGTCGTCACTGATACCCAAACGTTGCGCGATGGCCACGGAAATCCTCGATACTCGCTCTGAATGGCCTCGGGTGTATGGGTCCTTGCCGTCTATCGCTGCCGCAAGACTCTTTACCGTTCCGAGAAACAACTCTCGATTTTCATCGGCAGACCGTTGCAAGTCTTTAATGTAGCTTTCCAGATGATCACTCATCAGATTGAAGGAATCGCCCAAACGACCCAATTCAGTTCGACTGCGAACATCGATACGTTGGGAAAAATCTCCTGAAGCAATGCGATGTGCTCCCAAGGCTAATTCCTGGACCGGCTGGGTCAATTTCTTCGCGAAGAAGAAGCCGATGAGAACCGTAAGAACTCCTGCCACGAAGCTGATTAGAAGTGTTTGTCGTCGCATGTCACTAACAGAAGCAAGCGCCGCCGACTCGTCTTGAATAGCTATCACGCCAAGCCGCGAACCCTTGTCCAGTTCGGCGGTGGCGTAGGAACCAAGCATTTCTACTTTTCGCCCATCGCGTATAAGTGTGAAAGGCGCGAGCGCTGATTGCACTTGCGCTCCTGATTCCTGCCAGTCCTGTACGACCTTCAAATCGGTCATCGGCTTTTCCGAAAACGCGACGCTGGCTTCCGGGTGGGCCACAGCACGTCCGTTTTGATCGACTACGAAAACAACCGGAAGGCCTGCGTTCAATAAATCACGCTCGCTCTTCGACGTGGGTTGATGTACTGCCTTGAAGACATCCTGAAATGAAACGATCGCAACAACCGCGGCAACCACTTCATGCCCGCTTTCGCCACCCATGACGGGTGCCGCGACAGTGAGCGCCATTTCCTGGCCTGATCGAATAATCTGCGGCCGGCTAACAACCATGCCTTTGCCATTCATCCTTGCCAGCACTTCACTTACCCGCTGATCCACTTCCTCTCGTTGAATCACGTCCGGTTGAAACGCCTTGTGTAGTTCGCCACTTACTGGCCATATAGCCAAAGCTATAAGATTGGGATCCTCTAAAAGGGTTTTCTGCAGACGTTGACTGTAACCGGTGTCGTTGAGCGTTTGTATTCCACCTGTTATTTCGAAGGCCCGCGCGAGTCCAGTAACCACGTCACGATATCGTTGTCCGTAAAGTTCAATCTGGCGCGCTTTGTCCTGGACCAGCTGTGCCTGGTAACGGCCCTCAATAGAGCGTAGTTCTTCCGCGGTCCGCCCTGAAAGCAGTGTACCGGCGAAAGCGAGCGGTAGAAGTCCAACTAGTAGTAAGACTCCTAGAACTATGTAGATAAGGCGGACGCGCCCTGATTTTTTCACTGTGTTTGCGGTTTATTCGTGGAACTGGGACTTCCCGTTGAGGGTCTTGCCTGCGGCAGACGGCCTTGACATGGCCGGTAGGTCATTATGTCGAGTAAACTTAGGCCTGTCAACGCGTATTGTTAAACCTGGTTAGCCCGAATCTGGCAAGTGGTAAATTAATGGCATAGTCAAGATTTTATTAGACTTAACGGTAGAGATCCACGTCTAAAGTTTGAGGCGAGCGCCCTCGGACAACAGACGCAATGATTCTGGCCGGCGTTCGGCCCGTGAGACTTAGACAGGATGGTAACTGCTACGAGCGACGAGCAGATCGTAGAACGGGCTCTAACGGGTGATGCGGAAGCTTTCGGCGAGATCGTGCGCCGCTGGGAGCGACGCATCTTTGCGCTCGCGTTCGGGATGCTCGGCCGCGAGGAAGACGCGCGGGACGCTACCCAGGAAACCTTTCTGGCCGCATTTCGCAACCTTCGCGCTTTTCGTGGCGAAGCTAAAGTCTCCTCGTGGTTGCACCGAATCGCTGTGAACCAGTGCATCACGCGGCAGCGGCGGGCTAAGGTGAGAAACGAAAGCGCGCTCGAACCCGAAGAGGAAAAGAATGCTTCAAGTTTTGCAGCACCCGTCCATTACTCGCCAGGTCGGGTGGTTGAAGCTCTGGAACGGACTGCGGCAGTCAGACGCGCAGTGAATAGTTTGCCAGTCGACTTGAGGCAGGTTGTAGTCATGAAGGAATTTGAGGAACTCACGTTCAAGGAAATTTCGGACATCCTTGACTTGCCTCTGAGCACGGTAAAGAGCCGGCTCTATACGGCACTCAGACAGTTGCAGATGCGTTTACAAAAGTTTGGCAATGAAACGGCGTAAAGGCTGGAGTGAGAAATGAAAACAGAAATGAGTAACCTGAATTGCGGGCGGGAAAACGACTTGGTCGGTTTTCTATATGGTGAGCTGGAGGCTGCCGAAAAGCGGAATTTCCAAATCCATATGCAAGGGTGCGCTGAATGCAGATCGCAGCTATCGTCGTTCAACGGTATACGGGAATCAGTAGTTAGCTGGCGCGACGAAGCGCTCGGAGGCTTAACGTCACCGGTGGAGCACTCGGCGGTGGCGCAGAGAGAACGTACCAAGCCTTCCGCACTGGCGGCGATCCGTGAATTCTTCAATCTCTCACCCCTATGGTTGAAAGGAACAGTCGCCTTTGCGTCCTTGCTGTTTTGCTTGTTCGCCGCTTTGGCGGCTACCCGTTTGATGGAAGCTACGCCTGAAACAACTGTCGTGAACAAAACTGATGTCCCGGCACCGTCGATGCAGGAGCTGAATTCCGAGATTGAGCGCCGGGTGAAAGAAGAATTACAACGAAGGGAAGCTGCCAATAAGTCGCAGACGATGATGGCAACTTCGAATTCTCCCGCTGATGAATCCATCCGGCGGCCGTTGAAGCAGCGGAATCAATTGACATCGGGTTCCCCATTACGAAAAACGGCACGGCCTCTTTCCAGAGTTGAGCGGGAAGAGTTAGCCGCTGATCTCAGGCTGATAGTAGATGATGGCGACGCAGAACTTGTCTTGATTGGAGACCGGATTAATCAATAAGTCTTATACGAAATTGCGAGAACGTATCGAGGTCACATGAAGCATAAATTACAAATCTTAACGTTTCTGGCAGCGCTGCTCTTTGTGGGCGTGCCGTCGGCAACCGGCCAGACCATGCAACCGCAGGACGCGCCACCGATGCCTCCTCAACGCCCTTTTGGCGGCGATCCTATTCGGCAGTTAAATCTTACACCGGAGCAGCGCGAGCAAATCCGTGTGCTTAAAGAAGCCAGCCGCGAAGAGCGGGCAACAGTTAATCAACGAGTGCGGGAGACTAACCGCGCACTCCAAGAGGTCCTCGACACCGATAGTCCGGATGAATCAGTGGTCGAGCAGCGACTCCGCGAGGCTGCGGCAGCCCAGGCCGCCGCCATGCGCATGAGAATTATCAGCGAGGTCAAAATCCGACGCGTTCTGACTTCGGAGCAGCGCGTATTGCTGAAGAGCCTGCGCAAACAGGCACAGGAAGGTAGAGGCGAAAGACGTCTGGAAAACCGAGAGCAGAGGCAAAACCGCCGCGAGGACGGATCGCTTCGCCTCCGTGAACAGCGGAAAATGACGGGTCCTTTATTCCGTAGCCCGCCCGGGCCGAGAAGGCCAACGCCTTAAATCTTCCCTCCACTTGAGAGCCGGTCAATCGAAGGTTGACTGGCTCTAATTGCAAGTTCGCGATCACTCGTGACCCATCCACCGGCGCTTGTTCAAATTCGCAAGCTTGACGCGTCGCGCAACTTTGCGCATGATAAGCCGCTATTTCAAATGTGGCCGTAATCGAGTGCGTAGAGCGTCTCAAACACGGCTGCAAATCTCGCTTCTTCAATCGTCGTAGCCATAGCCAATTGGAGTCATAACGACTCCTCAGGGCCGGCTCCAAAACTAGCTCCAAAATGAACTTCGTTACCCGCGGTATCCTCGAGTTGCAGGAAATCACATTGATGGTCGCGCGGGCTGTCACTGGGTTCATTAAGGGTCCTCGTTATCTGTCCGAGATTGTCGCGCAGATGGACACGATTGGGGTCGGTTCACTGAGCATCATTCTGCTGACTGGCTTCTTCACTGGCGGCGTACTTACTGTCCAAACTTTTCCGACATTGGCCTATTGGGGTCAACAAGGCCAGACCGGACGACTGGTAGCCGTGACCCTTGTCCGCGAATTGGGTCCGGTGCTGACGGCCCTGATGGTAACGGGGCGGGTCGGCTCAGCTATAGCCGCTGAACTAGGATCGATGACCGTATCGCAGCAGATCGACGCGATGCGAGCGCTTGGGACTGATCCCGTCAAGAAACTGGTCGCGCCTCGGGTTATCGGTTTACTGGTCGCTCTTCCGCTGCTAACCGTGCTTGCTGACGTTGTCGGGATCGGCGGCGGAGCATTTGCGGCGACCAGCCTTTATGGTCTCTCGATAGGCGAGTTTCTAAACTCCGTTCGGGACGGTATTAGCACGGATGATATTATTGGCGGGCTTGTTAAACCATTTTGCTTTGCCCTGATCATCGGCTCAATTGCATGTTACAAGGGTCTGAATACTGAGGGTGGAACGGTGGGAGTAGGCAGGGCGACAACGCGTGCAGTGGTTACCGCGTCGATCGTCGTCATCATCGCGGACTTCTTCCTTGCGAGAGCTTTACAATACATACTCGGCACGTCTCTGACCTAGTTTATTCACTGATGGCTATATCAAACACAGAAGCAGCTTCGATCCACATCTCGGAGATGAGCGAGAACGCCGCCGAGTCGACTTTTGCTGAGGTCGATGATCGGCAACGCGTTGTTCCGGCAATTGAGTTTCGTGATGTGGTGCTGGCCTTCGACGATCGCGTAATCCTGGACCACCTTAGTTTCAAAGTGAACAAGGGGGAGACCAAGATCATCCTCGGAGGTTCGGGCGGTGGTAAGTCAACGATCATTAAGCTGGTGCTGGGCCTGTTGAAGCCGGACGCCGGACGCATCTTTGTTGACGGCGAAGACATCACGGATTACAACGAAATACAGATGATGCCGGTGCGCAAAAACATCGGGATGGTGTTCCAGGAAGGTGCGCTATTCGATTCTCTTTCGGTATATGACAACGTTGCCTACCGACTACATGAACAGGGTTTAGCTGAGGACCAGGTAGAACCTGAAGTAAGGCGAATGCTTCGCTTCGTTAATCTCGAAGATGCTATCGACAAAATGCCGGCTGAACTGTCGGGCGGCATGCGCCGCCGCGTGGGGATTGCTCGTGCTCTGGTGGGAGACCCGAAAATCGTTCTGTTCGACGAACCTACGGCGGGCCTCGACCCGCCAACCGCACGTACCATTTGTGAACTCGCCATGAAGCTACGCGACCTCGAGGACGTGTCGTCAATATTCGTGACACATGAGATGAATAATTTGGGATATATCTGTTCCGAATACGCCGTAGTCAACGATGAAGGTCAAGTCGTGTTTGAACGTGAAGGTGAACGGCTCTGTCTGACAAACAGCAAGGTCATCATGATGCGTGAGGGCCATATCATATTCAGCGGCACCGATGAAGCTTTGCGCCGAGCTGAAGATCCGTACATACAGAAGTTTCTTCGCGGACACTGATAAGAAAGGATTAAGGTGGAAGGATGAAGGCCGAAGGATAAAATGCGCGGCGTGCGTTATTTCATCCTGCCTTCACCCCCCATCCCCCCAAAGTTATGCCAAGATCAACCAAGACCGTAAGCCTGAATCAGTTGCGGGTCGGCATCTTCGTGCTGATCTCGATAGTTATCTTAATCTTCCTGATTCTCAACGCATCCGGCGATCTGAATCCCTTCGCGAAGAAGCTCCATCTGAAGGCGCGTTTTGCGGATGCTAATGGTCTGCGTGAAGGCTCGGAGGTGCGACTGTCGGGCGTACGCGTGGGCAAGGTGGACAAGATCACTTTGCTGCCTCCGTCAACCGAACCCAATCCTCAGCGCGTCGAAGCGCTTATGGTTATCAATGGAACGATCGACGGCCGGCCGGCCACTGAACGAATCCGCGAGGATTCGACGGCCCAACAGGGTTCGCCGAGTTTGCTGGGAAATGAGATGCTGATCAATATCAGTCCCGGGACCGCGCTGGCCCCGCCTGTGAAAGATTACGCCATCCTCCGTTCGTCCAGTTCCAACACCGTCAACGACTTTGCCACGTCGGGCACCGAAGTGGCGCAACGGCTAAGTAAGTTGTCAGAACAGCTCAGCGGCATCGTTAACGACGTTCAGGAAGGGAAAGGTACGGTCGGTCGTCTATTCAACGATGAAGCCCTGTATAACAATCTGAACGCCACCGTGCGCGAGACTGAAGACTTGATGAAGCAGATTAGATCAGGACAAGGTTCTGCTGGTCGGTTTGTGAATGATCCCGCGCTGTATAACAACGCGAACGAAATATCTTTGCAGTTGAGGAAAATTGCCGAAGACCTGAGGGCGGGACGTGGAACCGCCGGCAAGTTACTAACGAATGACGAGCTTTACCTTCGTATTAACCGTACAGCGGATCGCCTCGATCGTTCTGTCGAGCAAATCAACGGTATGATCGCTGACATCAATGCCGGCCGTGGCACACTCGGCAAACTGATCAAAGACGAGACCATGTACAACGACGCGCGCGCTGCGATTGCCCGTTTCAATACCACGGCTGAACGCATCGACAACATGGTCGCCGCCGCTCAACGCGGTGAAGGCACAGTCGGCAAACTACTCACAGACGAGGCCCTATATAACAACGTCAATCAATTTTCATCCGAAGGTGTGAAAATGATTTACGACTTCCGGCAGAATCCGAAGAAGTACCTGACGATAAAGTTTGAACTGTTCTAATTGAGTCGGTGACGACAGGTAGGAAAAAGCCCAAGAACCCATGTGAACTCACTGGTCTCCAAAAATCCCTAAAGTTCGTTGGCTCTGTTCTTAACCCGGATGATGATGTCGAGTCGGGGACTTTCCCGATTCGACCTGTATTCTACGTCTTTGTCCGGGTCGATCGTTTCGAAGAGCTTGAGCTCGTTGAGCCTCTTTACACTCTCCTCGAAACGTTCTCTGCTAAAAACATCTCCAGCCACCACCAGCAACTCTCGTTTCAATACATCCGCTGGAATGTTTCCGTTTCCTTCAAACTTAATAGAGCGAACAATAAAAGCCTTTCCCTCTTCAATCATTATCGTTAGATCAACTACACCATCCGAAGCTCCATCAAGCGTGGGACGGAAATCTAGCTCGGGCTCTGCCGTGTATTCAATGTACCCAAGGTTGGCATAGGCCTTGTTAGTTCGCTCGTATAGCCACACGCCTATCTCGTCCCCATCAGCAATATCTCCCGGTTTGAGTCTAGACATCTCAAGGAGTTGCGCAGAGGAAAAAACGTTGTTCCCCCTGATTCTTATCTCACCAAGACGGTAACGCACTCCTTCTTCGACGGGTACGATTAATTGCGAACTGGCTTCGGTCTGCTCGCGTTGTGGGCCAACAGTCGCGCGCAAATATCCTTTACGGATCAGCAATCGCTGGACGTCCCGTAAACAGTATTCGACCGCCCTCGCTTCGTATTTCTTGCTATCAGGAGAGACTTTTGAAAAACACTCATTCGCGACGCGCACCAGCTCCTGGTTTGAAAACACCTTGTTTCCTTCAAAGATGATGCCTGGTTCTGGGTGTAAGGGTTCCTGAGCGAGGGTCACTAGACCGCTGACTACGAATATGAAACAAATGAGAACTTTCATTGGTTACCAGCCGGAGGTTGTCGCCCGATGGGCGCGACGTTTATTTAGCTAGAGGACCTGTGCACCGGTTACCGCAAGAAATCTCTAAAACGCACGCTCATCCGCAGATGGTCCATAGATCGACGGCACGGGTATGTCGTTCAGCCGGAGATAGACGCCGAGTTGGGCGCGGTGATGAATCATGTGATTCATGACGAAGCTGCGCAGGACTGCAATCTTCGGCATGGTAAGCACGGTGTTACCGTTTGAAAGCAACGTCCATGGCTTAAATAACTCTTGGTCGGTTGCGCCTTCAATCGCTGCTCGAGTTGCCGCGGCATTTTTGTCGAAGGTTTCCAGCACCGCTTCGCGTGACGCCGGCTCTGGAGATTTTTGCGGCACGCCCCCTGGGTTCATATCAAAAGAATCTGATCCGATCGTTAAACTGCCCCAGCTCGGCAGATTTGCGAGATGCCCTGCGAGCGAGCCCATGGGGAATGATTTCGTGTGTGGCGTCCACGTAAATTTATCGTCCGGCACACGTTCCAACGTCTTTCGAGTGTTGGCCATTTCGAGATCGAATTCCGGTAGTAATGATTGGCTGAGTCCCATATTGTCCTCCATGTAGGACAGGCATTCCTGCCTGTCGGTTAAACTAAAGAAGCCTGCTAATCGGCGTCAGACCATTTAACGTGCTTTGCACAAAAGGCCGGTTACGCCGGTATCAGAACCGGAAGCGGTAGCGACCGGGTGGCGGCTGTGCTACGAAGGTGATGGTTGATAAATGAAACGATAGACATTCTGTTTTCAACGGTGACCCGGTCGCTACCGCTTCCGGTTCTGATTCCG
The DNA here is from genome assembly GCA_041748795.1 of Pyrinomonadaceae bacterium. Lineage (GTDB taxonomy): Bacteria > Acidobacteriota > Blastocatellia > Pyrinomonadales > Pyrinomonadaceae > PSRF01. The sequence goes on along the minus strand of JBGTCM010000302.1, from coordinate 2,665 downwards.
CTTCGCGAACGCCTTCATCGACTTTTTGTGCAAGTCACATTTACCTGATCTGTGACAGACAGGAATGCCTGCCCTACTTCGGCACAATCCCAAAGGCCCGGACGGGAAAGGTGCCAAAGGCTTTTACTTTCACAGGCACGGCGAAGAATTTGAAATTCTGATCGGGGAGATGAAGGAGCCCACAAAGATGTTCTACGATCGGAATCCCACTTGCGAGCAGTATCGAATGCGCGGGTCGATCGAGTGCGGCCGTGTCGTCAATATTGTAAGAGTCGATTCCCACTAAAGCAGCGCCCTCCTCGGCCAGGTAAGCAGCGGCATCGCGCGTGAGGAATGGATGCGTTCCGTCGGAATAGGCGTCCGTTCTCCAGCGACTGTCCCAGCCAGTGTGAAATAAAACGGCTTTGTTTCTGACGTCAAGGCTGGCGACATCCCCAGCGGAGATTCCGCGCTGGGCTGAGCCAACTGTGCGCACCACTAGTCCATCGAGATTAGCCAATGAAGACAGATCAAGGGCGGCGAGATCCTTACCTTCTTCATAACGATGAAACGGACTATCGAGGTAGGTGCCGGTATTTGCCACCATCTCAATTCTGCCGATTTGAAACTGGGTGCCGGGTGCGTAGTGCGACTGAGAATCCACACGCGACAGATGGTCCGTGATAACGGGCGCCGGCAGGCCCTTATAAGTAATCATCCCGGCTTCTACGGTGTGACTGACATCAACCAGATCGTAGTCCACTAGAGATTCCAATCCTTCCGCTTATAAGACCCTCTACAAACAGGCGTATAGAGTACAACCTTCAGGTTGCTGCTTCGCCACAAGGCTCCAAATACTTCAGGTGCACGTAACCCGACGCAAGCTGAAGCTTGTACTCTATACGCCTGTTTGCTGCACGAGCACTTGAAAACTGGTGGCCATCCCCCCAGGCAGAATCATCTCACGCGCAGCGGTGCTTAGACGTAGTCGTTCCGCTTCATCAGTTGCACGATCAGACTCCAACTGCAACTGCGTTAACAAGCCTGCCGCCAGTAGAAACTTATCCTGCCGTTCGAAATCCACGGTGCTTAAACCAAGCTTCGCCGCGGCGTGTCTCACATAAGTCCAGTTTACGGTGGTCGTCAGATCCTGTTGACCCGGATGCGCCAGGAGATCGTCAACACGTCTATGTCGTTTGAAACCTCGCAGCGTTCCTTCCATGCGCTCCGTTGGGGAATAGAGATCCGGAGCTTCTAAACCGTAATCAACTGTTACGAGATAGCCTCGGTTGATATTCGCAGATATCTGCGTCAACCAATCCTCAATCGCCAGATTCACTTCAGCGGCCTGCCCCTCGACCAACTGGATTTCATTCTCTTCAAAATAGTTGATGATGTGTTCCGACGACGCCGGTCCAAGTGTCCAGACAAAATTCTCATCTGGCCGAACATCAACGTGGAACTCGCGAAGCTCTCCATTGCTCATCATGACGCGATGAACCGGGAATGCATCGAATAGCTCATTGGAGAACACTACGCCTGGATCGATCTGGCTCTCGCCAAGACTTCTAAACTCTATGCGCTCGGCAAACAGCTTGAGACGGTCTCCTAATGCGGCCCGGGCCTCGGGGTTGATTTCGTCAATAATGTAACGAGTTGCGCGGAAGACGTGGGGAAAGAAATCGCGAAGGGTTTTCAAAATGCCCCCAGTGAAACCTCCATCTCCGGCACCAGCCTCGAGAATTGTCCATTCTGATGGGCGACCAAGTTTGTCATAAAGCCCGGCGAAATATCTGGCGAAGGTCGAAGCGAACAAAGCACTGCATTCAGGGCTCGTGCGATAGTCGCCTTCCCTGCCCCATGGATTCGCATTCAGGCGGCAGTAGTAACCTTCAGTTTCATCATAGAGCGCTGCCTTCATCCAATCGCGAAACGTGATTGGACCTTCGGTGCGAATTCGTTCTCGCAATCGTTCGCTGAGCGTCGAAGTCGTTGGAATGGTCTCGATCATGAGCGCATTATGGAGTGCGGCGCTCGACGCCGCTTTTGTTTTCCCGGTGTTTCCGAGTGCCAACCAAAAGCGGCGTCGAGCCGCCGCACTCCAAATGTTAGAACTATCGGGTGTTGGGATCTTCTTTATCCAGTAGTCGAGTTGTGTTCTCGGTAATACTGGGTGGCTGATATATCTCGGCGGTGTTTGGACGCGGTCTCCAATTTCCGGCTTGATTTACCGGAGGCAGAGATTGACGCGCGGCTGTATCAAGTTGAGCGTTCATAGCCGGTGCGTACGCGCCCAGCTGTCCGCTCTCGATTGGGGGATTCGCGTCTTCCATCATTAGAGCGTAAAGAATTCGAAGCAGGCCGCCGATAAAACAGCCGACCGCCGCCAGAGGTACGAAGAGCTCAGGATTAAAGTTGAAATTGGTCGTGATGATGGCGAGGATAGGAACAACCAGCAAAGTGCTGAGCATTAACAGGGCGCCTTGCCGTACGCCTTTGCTGCGCGCGGAAAGTCCCCTATTGACTGTTTGCACGTATCGAGGGGGCGCTACGCCGCCTGAGGCCACCACCGCTGTCACGCCCTCGAGCAGAAATCCGCATCGCGAACAGAATCGAACGTTCTCTGTAACTTGTAGCTGTCCGCACTGTGGACAATACATTGGCGAATCACCCTCACCGGCCACTG